>JARRNI010000402.1:0-4801 GCA_037385125.1 Pseudolabrys sp. | reverse complement strand
AGCTCGGCGACGAGTTGGGCGGCCATCTGGTCGCCGGCCATGTGGACGGGCTCGCCAGCGTCGTCGCGCGTGAGGACATGACCGACATGGCGCGCTTCGTGTTGCGCGCGCCGGCCGAGCTTGCCCGCTTCATCGCCGCCAAGGGCTCGGTCGCGCTCGACGGCGTCTCGCTTACGGTCAACGTGGTGGAAGGCGACACCTTCTCGGTGCTGATCATTCCGCATACGCTGGCGGTCACCACGCTCGGTGCCCTGCGCAAGGACGACGACGTCAACCTCGAAGTCGACGCCATGGCCCGCTACGCCGCGCGGCTGCTAGAGACGCGCTAACGCATGGTGCCAAACTAACAAGCCCTTGTGGGCGCCGCAGGCGCTTGCTACCACGCCGCGGGATTAGGAACCTTCAATTCATGGCCAAGAAACGCGCCAACAAAAGGGCTACAAAACGCGCACCCGCGGCACGCGCCAAGACCGGGCGCGCGCCTGCAAAAATGAGCATGCTGATCGTGGAAGCGCGCTTCTACGACGCCATCGCCGACCGGCTCTTGGAGGGCGCGCGCGGCGTGCTCGACGAGGCGGGCATCGAATACGATGTGGTCACGGTGCCGGGCGCGCTGGAAATCCCCGCCGCCATCGCCATGGCGATGGAGGCCGCACCTTACGCCGGTGCCGTCGCGCTCGGCTGCGTCATTGAGGGGCAGACCTATCACTTCGAGGTGGTGTCGAATGAATCCGCGCGCGGCCTGATGGACCTCGCGGTGCGCGAACGGCTCGCCATCGGCAACGGCATCCTCACCGTCGACACCGAAGCCCAGGCGCTGGCGCGGCTCGGCGGCGGCCAGGGCCACAAGGGCGCCGAGGCCGCCCGCGCCGCGCTGGTGATGGCGCGGCTCAAGCGCGATCTGTGCTGATGGCCCGCCCGGCGCAAAGCGCAGACGAGGACGCGCGCAAAGCGAGCCGGCGTGGCGCCGCCCGCCTCGCCGCCGTGCAGGCGCTCTATCAGATGGACCTCGCCGGCACCGGCCTTAATGAGATCCTCGCCCAGTTCGAAAGCCACTGGATCGGTCGCGAAGTAGAGGGCGAGCAATACCTGCCGGCGCAGAAGGCCTTCTTCCGCGATATCGTCACCGGCGTGCTGCGCGAGCAGCGCACGCTCGATCCCAAGATCGACGCGAGCCTTGCCAAGGGCTGGCCGCTAAAGCGCATTGAGACCGTGCTGCGCGCCATATTGCGCGCCGGCGCCTATGAGCTGAGCGTGCGCGTCGACGTGCCGGTGCGCGTCGTCATTGCCGAATATGCCGACGTGGCCGCGGCCTTTGTGGGCGGGGAGGAAACCGCCATGGTCAACGCGGTGCTGGAGGACCTAGGGCGCCAGCTGCGCGCGGGCGAATTCGACGTAGCGTGAGGCGGGCAAGGCGTTTCCTTTACCTCCCCCTTGTAGGGGAAGGTCGGTTCACGAAGCGAACCGGGTGGGGGGTCTGGCGAGATTAGCAGTTAGAATTGACCCCCACCCCAACTTTCCCCCTTTCAGGGGAAGGGAGCAGGCCGAGCAAGACGATGAATGCCGACAACGACAAGTTCTCCCTCGAAGACAAGTTGATCGCGCGCTTCTTCGCGCCGCTCGCCACCCATCCCGGCGCTCTCGGCCTGTCCGACGACGCCGCCTTCATCACCCCGCCGCCCGGCCACGATCTCGTCCTTAAGACCGATGCCGTCATCGGCGGTGTGCATTTCTTTCCCGACGACGCGGCGCAGACCATCGCCAGCAAGGCGCTGCGCGTGAACCTGTCCGACCTCGCCGCCAAGGGCGCCAGGCCGCTCGGCTTTCTCATGGCGCTCGCGCTGCCGCAGCACACCGGCGATGTCTGGCTCACCAATTTCGCCGAAGGCCTGCGCAGCGACGCCGTGCTTTACGGCTGCCCGCTGTTCGGCGGCGACACCGACCGCACGCCGGGGCCGCTCACCGTCTCCATCGCCATGTTCGGCAGCGTGCCGCAGGGAAGCATGGTTCGCCGCGCCGGCGCCAAGCCCGGCGACCTCGTTTTCGTTACCGGCACGGTCGGCGATGCGGCGCTCGGGCTTGCCGTGCGCAACGGGCGGGAGTTCAAGCTCGCCGACCCCCAGCGCCATCATCTGGTCGCGCGCTATCTGCTGCCGCAGCCGCGCAACGTGCTGGCTGAGGCCGTGCGCACGCACGCTTCCGCCGCAATGGACGTGTCCGACGGGCTGGCCGGCGACTTTGCCAAGCTCTGCCGCGCTTCCGCGGTTGGCGCATCGATCGAGGCCGCGCGGGTGCCACTGTCCGACGCCGCCAAAGCGGTGACGGCCGCCGATCCCGCCCTGATGGAGACTGTGCTCACCGGCGGCGACGACTACGAGATCGTCTGCACCGTGCCGCCGGACAAGGCCGACTCTTTCCGCGTCGCGGCGGGAGCCGCCAAGGTGTCGGTGAGCGGGATCGGCGCGATCGAGGCGGGCGAGGGCGCCCGCTTCCTCGATGGCAAAGGCGAGCCGATCACCTTCGCACACGCCTCCTTCAGCCATTTCTGATCCTCCGGTCATTCCGGGGCCGGCCGAAGGCCGGAACCCGGAATCCATAACCCCTGCCTTGCTCCGCAGGCACTGCTGCGGCGGATGGATTCCGGGCTCGCTCGCTTGCGCTCACGCTCCGGAATGACAGCGTCCTTGGATACGCTATAGTCTCGACCGACACGCCATGGGAAACGCAATGGACGACCTCACCGCCAAGAAAGAGGGCCTTCTCGCCTACACGCCGCACCCGAACTTTGCGAAATGGCACAAGCTGTTTCCGACCAGCGCGTGGCTTCGGCGCGAGGCGCCGCGCCACGTGCCGCGCTTCGCCTTCGAATATTGCGACACCGGCGCCGGCAACGATGTCGGCATCCAGCATAACTGGGCCGCCTTCGACACCATCAAGGTCACGCCGCGCTACGGCGTCGTCATCACGCCGCCGCCGGTCGAGGTCGAATTGTTCGGCCGGCGCTATGCCGCGCCGATCGGCATCGCGCCCATGGGCGGGCCGTCGCTGGTGTGGCCGGGCGCCGACCTTATCATGGCGAAGGCGGCGCAGCGCGCGCGTGTGCCTTATACGCTTTCGGTCGCCGGCGGCGCCTCGATCGAGGAAGCGGCCGAAGCCGCCCCCGAAGTGTTCTGGCTGCAGATCTACCGCTTCTGGAAAGACGATCACAAGATCGGTTTCGATCTCATGCGGCGCGCCGCCGCCGTCGACGCGAAAGTGCTCACGCTGACGCTCGATGTGCCGGTGCGCACCACGCGCTCTCGCGAGACCTATGCCGGGCTCGCCGGCGAGTTCCGTCCCAATGCGCGCATGGTCTACGAGATGATGGCGCGGCCGAAATGGCTGATGGCGCTCGTGCGCAACGGCTATCCGCGCTTCTCCACCATCGGCGAATATGCCCGCTCGAAGAACACCAACGAGATCATCCGCTACGCGCGCGCCAATATGGGCGGTGCCTTCTCCTGGGAGGAAGTCAAGCGCTACCGCGACAGCTGGAAGGGCAAGATGGCGGTGAAGGGCGTGCTGCATCCGGCCGATGCCGAGAAGGCGGTGGCGCTCGGCATTGACGGCATCTGGGTGTCGAACCACGGCGGCCGCCAGATCGAGGCGCTCACGCCCTCGATCGATGTGCTGCCGACCATCGTCGCGGCCGTTGGCAACAAGGCGGCCGTGCTGCTCGACTCGGGCGTGCGCTCGGGCCAGGACGTGATGCGCGCGCTGGCGCTCGGCGCCGATGCCGCCTTTGCCGGCAAGTCGTTCCTGTGGGCGGTGGCGGCGCTCGGCGAGCAGGGGCCGGACCAGCTCATCGATCTCTATATCGACGAGTTGCGCGCCGCGCTCGGCCAGATCGGCTGCCGTTCGCCGGCCGAGGCGCGCCAGGCGACGGTCCACCATCCGGGGGCATTGACCTTCTAATAGGCAGGGGGTCGCCATACCGCTACATCGCCCATATGGTTTTCGAGATGAAGACCACGCTCAATATCGACGACACGGTCATGGCCGAGCTCAAGCGCGAGGCTGCGCGGCAGAAAACGGCCACCGCTTCCCGATCTGCCGAAATTTGACGGCGGAGAACCGCTCGTCGACATCGCCGACCGGAACGCATTGTATGGCTTCCTGGATAGGCGCTAGCGTCAGGGCAGGTCTGCCACTTGACGCGTCCAAAAACGGATCGCCCTCTTCAATAAAATTCATCCCTGCCCTGCGCCGCAGGCGGTAGCGGTTTGCGTCCTGCCCCGCTAGAAGGGGCCGCTTTTGCAAAGGGAGCCCTGAGCCTCATGTCGGCGGCCGCCGAGCCTATCGAATCGCTCCAGCACGTCGCCATCGACGACGCGCTCGCGCGCCACAACGCCATGGTTCTCTCGGTGGCGCAGGCGCTCGGCGGCGCCAACAACACCATCATCTATTCGACCGCCAGTATCATCGGTTCCGTGCTGGCGCCCGACAAGGGGCTGGCCACGCTGCCGATCACCACGACCGTGATCGGCATCTGGTTCGGCACGCTGCCGGTCGGCGCGCTGGCGCGCCGCTTCGGCCGCCGCGCGGCGCTGCAGATCGGCACGCTGTTCGGCATGGCCTCCGGCCTCATCTCCTTCTACGCGGTGATGCGCGGCAATTTCTGGTTGCTGCTATTCGGCACCTTCTGCGGCGGGCTCTATGCCGCCGCCTTCCAGTCCTACCGCTTCGCCGCCGCCGACACGGCGAGCGAGCGCTACCGGCCCAAGGTGGTGTCCTGGGTGCTGGCGGGCGGCGTGTTCGCGGC
>JARRNI010000401.1:0-6582 GCA_037385125.1 Pseudolabrys sp. | reverse complement strand
GGCAGCCGGCCGAATTGACGTCGAAGTACTTTCCCTGGGCGTCGCTGACGAAAATACCGTCGGACGCTTGCTCTATCAGAACGCGAAACCGTTCCTCGCTCTTTCTTATTTCTTCGGTGAGTATTACCGCCTCTTCCGCTTTCGCCGCGCGTGTTCGGGCACGGTGCATCGTCTCACTGATGCCGACTATCAGGGCGCCGCCCACCAGAAAGCTCGCAAGCCCCATCCAGTTAGCAGTATCGGTAGGAGGAGCGACCCAAAAAAAGATGAGCAGCACAGTAAGAGTCGTTGCCGACACTCCAGCGGCCAGACCTCCAACTACCGTGGCAATCGCCACCCATGGGTAAAACGTAACATAAAGCAAGCGCGTCCCGAGCGGAGCGTGGAAGCTTTCCCTAATGAAGTAAGCTATCGCGACGGCTAGAATGCCAATACCAAAGCTACACCATAACGGTGGAGTTCCAAAAAATCGGACCCCTGCCATGTTGCTGTTTTCAGGCAGGCAGCGCGCCAATAGATTCGCTATAAACTGATAAACGATGGCGATCGGCCGCCTCGACGGTTCGTCGCGTTCTTTTGATAATGTCATTCCATTCCCGCTCATCGAGCGCTGAATGCATCCCATCGGTTTGCTGCGCTAGCCGGACCCAACATCGTGCACTATTGAACGGAAGCTGTTGAACAGAAGAAAAGTCTCGTCGATTTGCGCTAAGCGTCGTGCGCCACTCAGTTAGCAATTCTGACTTTCGATGGCAAATTCGAGACGCCAAGAATCTTCGCGCAGGAAATAGCATGTGACAAACAGTTGCAATTTGTCACACAAAATTACAATGCCGACAAACTGTCGTGACGCGGCACGATGTCAATCTTAACAAACGTAAAGATTTGGTTTCTCGGGGCTACCCCCCCGACCCCAGACCCGCCCTGGGGAGCCCGCCCAGCCAGTGCCCCCAACTGGCTGGGCATTTCTCTGCCGTTCTGGGCTGGAAGTCCGAGGACCAAACGCTGCTGGGGAACACAGATGGCCGAAAAAGGTCGGTCAACAATTGCGGAGGCGGTAATGGGTACTCTGATGATCAGATGTCCGAAAACTGGATCTGCGATTTCTACCGGCATCCAAACGGAGCCCGCCACCTTTAGCAACAGTCCCGTCTTCTTCGCCCGAACCATGTGCCCGGTATGTCAGACACACCATGAATGGTTCGCCAGAGCCGCGTGGATTCACGAGTCCGACATTCCCCACCCCGAGTTGGGAAATTTCGCGGGGATCGATCGAAAAGCATCGACTGTGGCAATGCAGGCGTTCAAATGGGCGGCCCTCGCCTCAATCTTTGCGGCCGCTTGGGTCACGGCTGGACACGCGGGTAAACCAGTCGCAGTTGGTAGTTCGCTTGTTTTAAGCAGCGCTGCCAGGATGAATAACTCTTCTCCGCAACTTTACAGATCAACCGGCGACGGAATCATCTTTCCGGAGGTAAACCGGGCGGCAAAAGGCAACCGCTTGCGTGTTCTCATATCTGATGATCCGCGCGCTGTGACAATTGAATATGAGAACAAACAGGGCAACACGTCCTTTGCGCCAAAGAAGCGGGCGCCCAGCCAGCTGGAAAGAAAGCCCTTGGCGCATTGCGAGCCCGTCAGTAGCCCAATCATCGCTCCTGTCGTCCCCAACCTTCCAGGGCGTTGTTTAGCTTAGCTGCGGATGTTTCCGCTGAACCAATCAAATTCGTATTGTCCCGCATCGGCTCGACGCCATAGCGGAGGTTAACAATGAAAGCGCAATAGGCTCGAAGGTTGCATCATCGGAGCTGGGCCGGTTTGTCAGTGAACAAAATATAATCCGCTATCGAACGCTTCTTGACACAAGAACGGATGAGGAAACACGCCGGATGATCATCAGGTTGATGGCCGATGAATTAGGTAAGGTGCGTATAGATTAATAATCCAATGGATGGCATCCCCGCCCTTTCCAATTGAGCCCTACCGCTCAGTAGTGATGTCTCGTTACTAATGGTCACATAGAATTACAATGCCAATAAATTCTAGCGACAACTGGATTGCATATCATTGCTGCGACCAAGTCACGGCAAGAAAACACTGTTCGCCTAGATTTGGAGAAGCAGCCCGTGGAACAAACTTGCGCGCTAACCGTTTGGGCCACCTAGGATGTGCGAACACGAACATTAGGAGCAGACTCATGCGACTGAAGCAATTAGTGCTGGCAAGCGGCGTCCTGCTGCTGTCGGCCGGCGGCGCCTCAGCGGCTGTCGTCACAGATAACCTCAATCTACGAAGCGGTCCCGGTATTCGTCACGCCGTAATCGATGCCATGCCTGCGGGCGCCTCCGTGCAGGTGAAGAGCTGCGGCGCTTCCTGGTGCCGGGTGGTCTGGAACGGCCAGGAAGGCTATGCCAGCAGAAACTATCTGGCGCGTGGCGGCAGCGCCGCCTACGCGAGCTACGCCTACCAACCGGAAAGCTCTTACGAGAGCGACGAGAGCTATGCCTATCAACCGGCAAGCTCTAACGAGAGCTATGCCTATCAACCGGGCCAGTACTACGACACGAGGTACTGCCCTTATTATGGCTCCAATAACCTTTGGTGGTGCCATTGAAACTCGGCCGCCGGCCGAAGCCGACATCGCTCGGCAGCGGCAGATCCCTCGAGCTGGCTCCGGCCGGCGGCCAAGCATGGAGCGCTCCAAGCATGGAGCGCTCTCCGCCGATGCACAGTCGGGGCCGCCGCCCTCGTCACCTCATGAATTGTTATGACGTCGCGACAAGTTTCGTCGGGTCTAGCTTCGGCGAATCCCCGGCTAGACGTTTTTCAGCGACCGGCTCGTTTGGTTTGCCTTATGTTGAAGGCACTCGGGATTTGGTGCGCGGTCAATAATAGGGCGGCTGCGCGACTATCACATGGCGGAAAGGGAATTTAGCGAAAAAAGTATGTCCTGTAGACCTCGCTCCATGCGAGGCCGAGTTGCGATTTGTCTCACAAAATTACAATGCCGACAAACTGTCGCGGCGCGGCATCATGTACATCTCGACAAACGAAAGTGACGGAGCTCGTTAGCCGCCTTCATTAGGAGCGAAGGTCAGCTGTCGTCGAGGTGAGGAATCCCTTCGCCGGCGATTTCCAAGTTCGTGAGTTGGAGTTGAAGGCACTGGTACAACACCCATGAAAAAAGGAGTTCAGCCATGACGTTTGGTACAGCAGTTCGCATATTCACCCTCGGCCTGATTCTGCCCTGCGCTGCAATTGCAGCAACCACGGCAAGCGCCGGGGACGCAGGGAAAGGCGCAGTGACTGGTGCGGCGGTCGGTGCCGTCACCGGAATGGGAGCAGGCAAAGGAGCTGCCGCCGGTGCGATCATCGGCGGCACGAAATCTGAAGAAAGCAGCGCTGCGAAAGGTGCCGCGACTGGTGCGGCGGTCGGTGCCACCACCGGAATGGGAGCAGGCAAAGGGGCCGCCGCCGGTGCAATCATCGGCGGGGCAAAGAAATAGGAAGAGAACCATTTGCAGCAAGGTCTGCCATGCGGTGTCCGTGGCGCGATCAAGGCCGTCTGATGCCTACGCCCTCGGTCCAAGTGGCGCACCTCGCTGAGCCAAACGACCAGGACCGCCTCATAGGAGAATGACACATGTGGAAACAGCTTTTGTCAACGACGCTTGCCGTCGGTGTAACGATCGCCGCCGGCCAGGCGGCACTCGCTCAAACTCAACGCCCCGAACCAAGCCTTAGCCCACTCGACCGATCGGTCCTGCCGTTACCCCAACCGCCGTTCAAAGGAAAGATTGGACGGACGGCCAAGGACTCAACGCCGGATTTTCCAAAGGGTGTCGAAGCACCGAAGGGCGCTCCGAATGTACTGCTGATCCTGACCGATGATGTCGGCTTCGGAGCGAGCAGCACATTCGGCGGGCCAATTCAGACACCCAACTTTCAGCAGATTGCGGACAAAGGGCTGCGTTACAACATGTTCCATACGACGGCGCTTTGCTCGCCGACCCGTGCGGCACTCATAACAGGCCGGAACCACCATTCGGTTGCCAGCGGCGTCATCACCGAGTTTGCGACAGGTTATCCGGGATACAATTCGCTTGTCCCCAAGAGCGCAGGGTCCGTGGGCGAGGTCCTCAAGGAGAACGGCTATAACACTTCATGGTTTGGCAAGATGCACAACGTGCCGGACTGGATGTCGAGCCAGGCTGGACCATTCGATTTGTGGCCGGTTGGTTTGGGTTTTGAGTATTTCTATGGGTTCATCGGCGGCGACTCCGACCAATGGCATCCGGCCCTCTACGAAAACACCAAGCCTATCGAGCCGTATATCGGTAAAGCGAACTACATCCTCGATAACGACTTGGCAAACAAGGCGATCTCGTGGATGCGGACACAGCACGCGCTCGCGCCGAACAAGCCATGGTTTCTCTACTATGCGACGGGAACGGCGCACGCGCCCCATCACGCGCCGAAGGAGTGGATCGACAAGTACAAGGGACAGTTCGACCAGGGCTGGGACAAGGTGCGGGAGGAAACGCTTGCTCGCCAGATCAAGCTCGGGATCGTTCCGCCGAATACCAAATTGACCAAACGTCCGGAGCAGATTCCCACCTGGAACTCCCTTTCGCCAGACCAGAAGCGTCTGTATGCGCGGATGATGGAGGTCTACGCCGGGGCACTTTCCTACGCCGACAATCAGATCGGGCGCCTCCTCGACGCGGTGGAGCAGTCGGGCCAACTCGACAATACGCTCGTCATTTTCATCATGGGTGACAATGGTGCGAGTGCCGAAGGTACCTTGCAAGGCACGACCAACGAGGTGGCGACCGCTGGTAACGGCGTCAAGGAGGACCTGCCTTATCTCCTATCAATGATGGATAAGCTGGGTGGCCCGCTCGCCTACAATCACTATCCGGTTGGCTGGGCGCACGCGATGGACGCTCCCATGCAATGGACCAAGCAGGTCGCGTCCCACTTTGGCGGCACACGCAACGGTATGGTGATCTCGTGGCCGGCGCGAATCAAAGATAAGGGCGGATTGAGGTCACAATTTTCTCACGTGATCGACATCGTGCCGACCATCTATGAAGCCATTGGCATCACTCCACCGACGATCATGGACGGTGTTAAGCAGAAGCCACTCGATGGCGTCAGCCTCGTATACACGTTCGACAACGCGAAGGCCCCCACCCGTCATTCAACGCAGTACTTCGAGCTGGTCGGCAATCGCGCCATCTACAAAGACGGATGGATGGCGAGCACGACACCACTTCGGCTGCCTTGGGTGACGGTTGGAGAAGAACCGAACCCCGACGACTTCAAGTGGGAACTGTACAACGTCAACGAGGACTTCAGTCAGGCCAACAACCTGGCAGACAAGTACCCTGACAAGCTTAAGGAGCTTCAGAAGGCGTTCGATGTCGAAGCCAGGAAGTACAACGTGTATCCGCTAGACTCCAGTTTTGCCTCGCGCGCGGATCCGGCCATTCGACCCAGCCTCACGCGCGGGCGCACGGATTTCACCTACTATCCCGGTATGATCCGTATCCCGGAGGGCTCGGCCCCCGACTTCAAGAACAAGTCGTGGACGGTGGCCGCCGAGATCACAGTTCCGGACGGTAGCGCGAGCGGAGCTGGCGAAACGGTCGGAGTCGCCACGGGTGCAGACCGTGGTGCGAGCGGTGTTCTTGCGACAATCGGAGGCCGCTTTGGAGGTTGGGCGTTGCTGTTGAACGACAGCAAGCCGGAATTTGTGTACGCTCTTTCAAACCAACCCCAGCACAAGTTCCGCATCGCCTCCGATCAAGCGATCCCTCCCGGCAAACACATCATCCGCGTCAAGTTCAAGTATGACGGAGGAGGCATCGGCAAGGGAGCGAGTGGCACCCTGTTGGTGGACGAAAAACCGGTTGCCGAAGGGAAAATTCCGCAAACGATCGGCGTTCGTTTTTCGCTCGATGAGACCTTCGATGTCGGCGAGGACACTGGAACTCCGGTGATCGAGGACTACGCGGACAAGATGCCCTATCAATTTACGGGCACGCTCGAGAGGCTTGCGGTTGTTCTCGAGCCGGACAATCTCACCGAAGCGGAGAAGGAACGTTTGCGCAAGGAGCTATCGAAGGCTCTCATGACTGTGCAATAGGGAACGTGAGGAGCCGTCTAAAAGCGGACGACGGTCTACGGTCTGTTTTTGGCGGCTCCATTCCATCTGGCGCTGATACCCGCTGGCTGATCTTGCGAAAGTATGATGAATTGATACTCCACAGCGTCAACCTATGAGGAACACCATTCCGACAGACCTAGCCTCAATTGGCGCAGGCCAGATGTTTCCCGCCTCACCGGCTGGGTAGGCGATACGAGAGTTAAAATTGGGGCCAAGACCCAATAAAATCATTGCTGTGTGAATCGGTTGCTGATTCGCTCTGGGGGTTTGATTCGGAGCGAGGGATGCGACCCAATCTTTTCTGGCTCAGCGACGAACAGTGGTCTTCGATCCAGCCCCTTTTGCCGACGGATGTGCGGGGCAAGGCGCGTGTGGACGACCGGCGCGTGATCAGCGGCATCATATTTGTC
>JARRNI010000400.1:0-5331 GCA_037385125.1 Pseudolabrys sp. | reverse complement strand
GGTAGCACGGAAGCACCCTCCGAATCGATTAGGGTGCTCGAAAAGGAATCACAACCGATTCATCCGATTCAAGAAATCTGATTTGCTTGCCTCATGCGGCCAGCGTCGAAATGTGGGTACTTGAAAGACGCTAGATGCTGCCGTCTGTTCCCAATTAGTTGGTGGTGCGATGACGTTTCGGGGGTCAAGGCTCTGTAACTGACCGCGCCCTCTACCCCCCTCGGCAAGGTCAACCCAAAAAGTGAATACCGGAGCGGGGTCAGAGCGGGGTTACCTCCTGACTGCTCCATAAGCTATTGAAAAGACCGGCGTGACGGTGGAGCTGGGCTGGATGTGCGTCTTTGCCGACCGCCGAATAGCTAGCCGAACAGCCGAGACTGTCGAACGCTTCACGACAGCAAGATTGCACCAGCATACACAATCAAAAATAGTGCAAATATAATATTCAACAAAAGGATGTTATTGGCAGAACGAACCCAAATTCATCAACGATTTCAATGCCACGAACGGCAAGCCGGTCCAGTGCGCAGTTTGCCACCAATGCCGTGGGACGAAACCTGCCTCGCATTCCACAAGTCCACCCGTCCGGTGCGCACGGCGAGCGTCGGCCAGGTGCGTCAGCCGGTCTATCGCAGCTCGGTCGGGCGGTGGCAGGCCTATCGCGACGAGCTTCAGCCCTTGCTCGAGGCGCTGGGGCTGGACGGCAGAACGCCGTCGGCGCTCACCGATTGATCGGCCCTGGGATCTTTGCGTCGGTCCGGCCGGTTTGGCGCACCGGCCCACTTAATTTGTGTTCCGCTAGGCCGCGCGACGGGTCCGCGCCGTGTCACAGCGTTCGACGAACTCGCCGATGCGGCCGATCGTTTCCGGCTCCGCCAAGAGCGGCGCGTGGCCCTGGTCGGGCACCTCGATCACTTCCATCTCGCCGCGGCGCGCGCGCATGGCTGCCACCGTGTCCGGCGTCAGGAAGTCGGAATTGGCGCCGCGGATCACCATGAGCGGCACGCGCGCGAGCGCGTCGAACTCCTTCCACAGCGTGGGCAGCGGCCGTTCGAGGTCGAAGTGCAGCAGCGTGCGCGCGAGGCGGACGTCGTAGGTCGGCACCAGCCGTCCTTTCTTTTCCTTGAAGGAACGCCGCGCCGCGGCCAGCCAGTCGAGGTGGCCGAGCTTGGGAAACTGCGCGGCGAACAGCCGGCGCAGAATGTCGGCGCCTTCCTCGTAATCGCGCGGCTGCGGCAGCTTGCCGACATAGGTCTTGATCCGCATCAGGCCCTTGGGGTCGATCACCGGCCCGATGTCGTTGAGCACCACCCCGGCGATGGCGGTTGGGCGCAGCGCGGCCAGTAGCATGGCGAGGATGCCGCCGCGCGAGGTGCCGACGAAAACCGCCGGCATGCAATCGAGCGCGGTGAGTGCCGCCAGCACGTCGGCGAGCTCGGTCTGGAACGAATAGTGGCTGGCATTGCGGTCGTAGTCGGACTGCCCGCGGCCCCGATAGTCCAGGGCGACCACCCGGCGCGGGCGCGTGGGTGCTCCGGCCAGCGCGCTGGCCAGCGGCGCAAAGTCGGCTTCGGTGCGGGCGAGGCCGGGCAGGCAGACCACGGGCACTCCTGCCGCCGAGCGCGGGCCGTAGACACGCGCGTGCAGCCGCAACCCGTCGGCGGCGCTGATAAAGACGCTTTTCGGTTCGTTCGCCATGCTGCCGGTATAGGGCATGTGCGGCGATCGCGCCATTGCTGGCGCTTGCGCGGGTAGGCCGCGGGGCGTTTTTTGCCTACTGGGCGCCGCGCTTGAGGTCCGCCTCGATCAGCAGTCTGTTGCCGCCGCCGAAGCGGGTCCGGTAGACCTGCAGGTTTTCCATCACCCGCTGCACGTAATTGCGCGTCTCCGCGATCGGAATGCGTTCCTCCCAATCGACCGGATCGACGTGCGGGTCGCGCGGGTCGCCGAAGCGGGCTATCCACTGCTTCACCCGGCCGAAGCCGGCATTGTAGCAGGCGAAGGCCAGCAGGTAGGAGCCGCGGTAGTAGTGCAGATTGTTGGCCACTTCGGCCGCCCCCATCTGCATGTTGTAGACAGGGTCGTGTTTCATGCGCCGCCAGTTGTACCGGACGTGGAAGCGCCGCGCGGTGTCGCGTCCCGCCTCGGGCGTCACCTGCATCAGGCCCACGGCGTTGGCGGTCGAAATATCACGCTGATTGAAGTTGCTCTCCGTGCGGGCGACCGAATAGACCACTGCCTTGTCGACCGGCCAGGGCGAAATCGGCTTGTAGGAAGGCAGGCCGATGGTCGGGTAGGCGTAATAGTCCATCGGCAGGCCGCGCCCGTAGGCGAAGCGGCCGAGATAGGCCATGGCGCGGGCATCGCCATGCTTTTCGGCGAGCTCGGCCAGCATCGACATGCCGGCGATATCCGTGCTCCTTCGGCCGATAGCGGCGTAGATCAACGCCACCATGTTGCGCTCGTCGAGCGAATAGAGGATCTGCACCGCGCGGACGATTTCGAGGTTCTTGAGCGCCGCGCGCTCCTTCTTGCTGAGAGCGGGCGGACCGGTCAGGCCGAGTTCCTTGAGGCCCAGCCGCGCGCGCGCGAGCTGGCCGTAATAGGTGATGGTGTATTTGGAAGCCTTCCGGTAGAAGGCACGCGCTTCGGCGCGCTTGCCCATGGCCTCGGCCGCGCGTCCTTGCCAATAGCCGGCGCGGGCGAGGGCGTAAGGGTTGGTCGTGCCCTCGCGGATGCGAGCGAAATGCCGAGCGGCGGTCTTGGGATCGTGCAGGAAGCGCAGCGCGATCCAGCCGGCGGTGAAATACTTGTCCACGCGCCAATTGTCCTTGCGCGGCGCCGCCGCATCGCGCGCCACGCGATAGGCCGCATGGTACTTGTGCTCGTCGAGCAGGTCGCGCACCAGGATGCGCAGGTCCAGCCACCAGCGGTTGGGATCGACCACCGCGGCCGCGTTCTGCGGCGCGGTCAGCAGCAGCCGCTGCGCTTCCTCCGCTTTGTCGTGCCGGCGCAGCCACTGCACCTTGGTGAAGATGTAGCCGGGGTCCTGGCGCGCTGAAACCGGCACGTCATCCAGCAGCCGCTTGGCATGGTTCAGCCGCTTGATCACGCCGGTGCGGGCCCGCCCGATGGCGAGCTGGACGCCGCCGAGCCGATGCGCTTCGCGCATGCCCGCGGACGTGTCGTCGTGATAGAAGCGCTCCTGCATGCGCACCCGGTGATCCTCGCGGGTGAGCAAGCTGCCGAACCTTTCGAGCACCTCCTGCTCGACAGACGCGCTGAAGTCCTGGTAGCGCCAGGCATAGCGCACCAGCGCGGCCGCCCGGGCGCGGTCGCCTTTGGCGAGCAGCGCGCGCGCCAGCATGAAGCGGCCTTTGGCGGTCAGCGGCTTGTGGTGCGTGAAGAAGGTGAGCACCCTGGCGTTGTCGATATGGTCGTTCCATAGCGAGTTCTCGGCGCGCTTGAGGAACAAGTGGACGTACGGCCAGCCCGGATGGTTACGGATGAAGGCGACGTAGCGCTCGAAGTTTGGCGTCGTGTTGTCGGAGCGCAGGATCACCCATTCGGCCAGCACACGGGCGACCGGATCCTTAATGGCGTCCTTGGCAGCCTCGGCATCGGAGTCCTGGCCGCGGCGCGCGGCCGCGATGACTTTCTTGAGCTCCTCGATGTCTTCGGGCGATGTGGTGGTGGTCGGGGCGATGGCGAACGGCCCGGAAAGCGGCCGCATGATCGGCTTGAATTTGGGGTGGCTGGCAAAGACAGGGGGGCGGAAGCCCACCTCCGCCTTGGCAAGGGCGGCCATGCTGGCGTGAGAGCGCAAGGGGCGCGGCCGCGGCAGCGGAACCGACACCGGGCGCGCCGGCGGCAAGGCCACCCGGGCGGTCGCATGGCCGGGGCCGGCTGGGCGCGCATGGGGTAGGGGAACCTTGCGGGGGTGGCCCTTAGGCGACGCCAAGGCCTGCCCCGCGGCCAGGGCGCCGGCGGCGGAAAGGGCCAGGCAGAGGCCAAGCGAATTGCGATTAATGACGCCCATTCAACCCCTTGCCTTCGGGTCCCGATCCAGGCGACTCACGCAGCGGCCCTGCGGGCCCGCAGCCCCATTAGGCCAAGATTGGTGTCGAAGGGATACCCCGGTAACCGCTGTCCTGCCACGACTAAGCGCCGAGGGCGGCGAAAGCAGGGCGAACCCATCACTTTTATTGACCACTGCAAGGGCTTTCATCGCCGGGCGCGACCCGATATCAATAGGCCTGCACCCTCATTCCCCTGAGGAGAAGTCGTGTCATGACCGCCAAGACGAGCTTCCGAGGCTCCTTCACCGCGCTCGTCACGCCGTTCAAAAACGGCTCGCTGGACGAAAAGGCCTTCCGCGACCTGATCGAATGGCAGATCGGCGAAGGCACCAACGGCCTGGTGCCGGTCGGCACCACCGGCGAAAGCCCGACGCTCAGCCACGACGAGCACAAGCGCGTGGTGGAGTGGTGCGTCGACCAGGCCAAGGGCCGGGTGCCGGTGATCGCGGGCGCCGGCTCCAATTCGACCGCCGAGGCCATCGACTTCTCGAAGCACGCCGAAAAGGCCGGCGCCGACGCCGTGCTGATCGTCACGCCCTATTACAATAAGCCGACCCAGGAAGGGCTCTACCAGCACTTCAAGGCGATATCATCTACAACATCCCCGGCCGCTCCGTCATCGACATGTCGGTCGACACCATGAAGCGGCTGTGGGAGTGCAAGAACATCGCCGGCGTCAAGGATGCCACCGCCAATGTGGTGCGGGTATCAGACCAGCGCGCGGTGGTGGGCGAAGACTTCAACCAGATGTCGGGCGAGGACGCTTCCGCGCTCGGCTTCATGGCGCATGGCGGGCACGGCTGCATCTCGGTCACCTCGAACGTGGCGCCGCGCCTGTGCGCGGAGTTCCAGGGCGCCTGTCTTAAGAAGGACTTCGCCGCCGCGCTCAAAGTCCAGGACAAGCTGATGCCGCTGCACCATGCGCTGTTCGTCGAGACCAATCCAGCGCCGGCGAAATACGCGCTGTCGGTCCTCGGCAAGTGCGCAGATACGGTGCGGCTGCCGATGGTGCCGGTGTCGGACAAGACCAAGGCAAAAGTCCACGACGCCATGGTGCATGCCGGGCTGATCAACTGAGCCGGCACCTCTTTGCTTCGACCGTCGGCGTGTTGCCCGCCCACCGATCGCCGGGAGCGGGGAGTTGACCTTTTCGCGTCGGCACGCACCATGTCCGGTTCTTGTTCATCAGTCTCGGAGACCCGGACATGTTGAAGGAATTCCGCGAATTCGCCATGCGCGGCAATGTCGTCGA
>JARRNI010000399.1:0-5887 GCA_037385125.1 Pseudolabrys sp. | reverse complement strand
CCGAGCGCATCGTGTGCCTGACCGAGGAGACCGTGGAGACGCTTTATCTTCTCGGCGAGCAGGACCGCATCGCCGGCGTATCCGGCTATGCGGTGCGCCCGCCGCAGGTGCGGCGCGAGAAGCCGCGCGTCGCCGCCTTCATCTCGGCCGACCTGCCCAAGATCCTGGCGCTCGAGCCCGACCTGGTGCTCGCCTTCTCCGACCTACAGGCCGATATCGTGGCCGAGCTGATCCGCGCCAATGTCGCCGTGCACGCCTTCAACCAGCGCGACGTCGCCGGCATCCTCGACATGATTCGCACCCTGGGCGCGCTGGTCGGCGCTTCCGAGAAAGCCGACGCGCTGGCGAAATCGCTCGCCGCTCGCGTCAATGCCGTGCACGCGCGCGCCAAGGAACTGCCGCGCCGCCCGCGCGTCTATTTCGAGGAATGGGACGAGCCGATGATCTCCGGCCTCGGCTGGGTGTCGGAGCTGATCGAGACCGCCGGCGGCATCGAGGTGTTCCCGCACTTGGCAGCGAACAAGAATGCCACGGACCGCATTGTCTCCGCCGAACAGGTGATCGCGGCGCGGCCGGACATCATCGTCGGCTCCTGGTGCGGCAAGCGCTTCGTGCCGGCGAAGGTTGCGGCGCGGCCGGGCTTCGGCGCGGTTCCAGCCGTCACGAACGGATGGCTACGCGAGGTAAAATCGGCGCTGATCCTGCAGCCGGGGCCGGCGGCGCTCACCGACGGCCTCGATGCCCTGTCGGCGATTGTCACGGAATGGGCGGAAAAGGCCTGAATCCGCGCTTTCGGCGCACCTCCCGGCCATGCTAAAAGGCAGGTAAAGAAGAGGATGAAAAAATATGCCGAGCAAGACCCGCGCCGATTTCCTGATGGACCTCGCCTTGGTGACCTTCCTGGTGGCCTTCGATGTGACGGCGCGGCTCTTGCCGCACGCGCCGGGAGTGCTGCCGGTGGCGGCCAGCGGGCTGTTCGCCGCGCGCGTGCTCCGCGTGCCGGCGCTGGCGCTGATCGTGCCGCTCGCGGCCATGGCGATCAGCGGCGTCGGGATGGCGGCCGACCACTGGCAGGTGACCCTCGTGGTCTACGGCGGGATCGCGGTGCCGGCGCTGGCCGGCATTTATTCGCGGCGCTGGCGCGGCGCGCTCGCCGTGGTGGCGACGATGCTGTCGTGCTCGCTGTTCTTCTTCGCCAGCAGCAATCTCGCGGTATGGGCGTTCAGCGGCATGTACCCGCTCGACTGGCAGGGCCTGACCCAATGCTACGTGCTGGCGCTGCCGTTCCTGCAGAAGACCGTGATGGGCGACCTGTTCTGGACCGCGGTGCTGTTCGGCGGCGCCTGGCTGGTGCAGCACGGGCCGACGCTGGCCAAGCGGCCGCTGCTCTGAGACTGCGTGCCCCGGATGCAGCGCGGCACGAGCGTGAGCGAAGTGATGCGCTGCTGATCCGGGGCCCCGGTTTATTTCTTATGAAGCTGGGTCAGCCGAACCGCTTCCTCGCCCTTGCCCACAGCGCCTTCGCCTGCCCCGCCAGATCGGGCGGCAGTTCCGGCTCGGCCAGACGCAAGCCCACCGTGGTGACGCGCTCGTCATCGACCGTGTGGGCGAGCAGCGCGATCGGCCCGAGCGAGACGATGTCGCCGGTCTTGGGCGCGCGGCCGAGCGCCTGGCTGAAATAGTCGGCAAGCGGCAGCTCGTTGTGTTGGGCGGCGACCTGCAGCCCATAGATCTCCGCCAGGGCGCCAAGCGTCGCCGTGCCCGACACGAAGAAGTCGCCGAGCTGTTCCGGCTCGGGCGCGCGCGGCGGCGGCATGTCGACGAAGAAGCGGTCGAGCGCCTGCGCCTTCTCCGGCGGCGCCAGGAGATAGACGTAGTCGCCCTCGCATAGCGGCTGCGCTTCGCCCGGCGTCAAGATTTCCTCGTCGCGCACGACCATGGTGGGCCGCGCCCAGTTGGGGATGAGGCCGCGGCGCATGAACGGGCTGTTGGGCGTGACTGGATAGCCCACGATCTCGCGCGCGAGCTGGCCCGGCAGGTCGAGCTCGACTCGGCGCGGCAGCGGATCGGCGCGCGCGAACGACACGTCGACCCGGCGCGCGGCATAGGCGACGCTCCAACCTTGTACCAGCAGCGACGACAGCACTACCACGAAAGCAACGTCGAAATAAAGATAGGCCGACGGCAGCCCGACCAGCAGCGGGATCGAGGCGAGGAAGATCGCCACCGCGCCGCGCAGGCCCACCCAGGAAATGAACAGCTTTTCGCGCCATGGGAAGTCGAACGGCGCCAGGCAAAGAAACACGGCGGCCGGGCGCGCGATCAGGATCAGCACCAGCGCGACGATCATCGCGGCGCCCACGCTGTCGGTCAGCCGCTGCGGCCAGACCAGCAGGCCGAGCAGCACGAACATGACGATCTGCGCCAACCAGGTGGCGGCGTCGAGGAACACCACCACCGAGTTATGCGCGCGCGTCTGCCGGTTGCCCACCACCAAGCCGACGAGATAGACCGCCAGGAAGCCGGAGGAATGCACCGCGTTGGCGAAGGCGAACACCACCAGCGCCGCCACCGCCGCAAATGGCGCGTGCAGGCCCTGCGGCAGGTCGAGCCGGTTGAGCACGTAAGCGATGACCCAGCCGCCGGCATAGCCGACGACGCAGCCGATGACGGCGTCGCGCACGAGCGTGAGCAGCGCGCCGCCGAAGCTCTGGTGACCGACCGCCAGGATCTCGACCAACAGCAAGGTGAGGAACACGGCGAAGGGATCGTTGGTGCCGGATTCCACTTCCAGGACAGCGCGCACGCGCGGGCGCAGGCGCAGGCCGCGCGCGTTGATCAGGAAGAACACCGCCGCGGCGTCGGTCGAGGCCACCACGGCGCCGACCAGCAGGCTCTGCGTCCAGCTCAAGCCCAGCACGAATTTGGCGACGGGCGCGGTCAAGAGCGCGGTGATCAGCACGCCGGCGGTGGCGAGCGTCAGCGCCGGCGCCAGCACGCTGCGGAAGCTGGCCAAGCGCGTGCGCAGGCCCCCGTCGAACAGGATGAGCGCCAGCGCGATCGAGCCGACGGTATAGGTGGTAGCGACGTCGTTGAACGCGATACCGCCGGGGCCGCCGGCGCCCGCCAGCATGCCGACGATGAGGAATACCAGCAGCAGCGGCGCGCCGAAGCGCAGCGCGATCAGGCTCGACAGGATGCCGGCCAGCACCAGCAGGCTGCCGAGCAGGATGGCGATGCTGATGGTATCGAGCGTCGGCATCTCGCGAATCCTCCGGCCTTATTGGAGGGTTTCGCGGCTGCAAGAGCAATGCCATTCGTCATGGCCGGGCTTGTCCCGGCCATGAGGACCCCAGAAGGGTAAATCAGAAATTCACCTTATCCCCGCCCTTGAGCGAGAGGATATCGCGCGCGTCGTCGGGCGAGGCGATCTCCATCCCCAGCCCTTCCAGGATCTTGCGCACCTGCGTGACCTGCTGCGCGTTCGACTCGGCCAGCTTGCCGGGGCCGATCCACAGCGAGTCCTCCATGCCGACGCGCACATTGCCGCCCATGGCCGCGGCCTGCGCCGCCACCCGCATCTGGTTGGCGCCGGCGCCAAGCACCGACCACTGGTAATTATCGCCGAGCAGGCGGTCGGCGGTGCGCTTCATGTGGGCAACGTCCTCCGGATGCGGGCCGATGCCGCCGAGAATGCCGAACACCGACTGCACGAACAGCGGCGGCTTGACCACGCCGCGGTCGAGGAAATGCCGGAGCGTGTAGAGATGGCCGATGTCGTAGCACTCGATCTCGAAGCGGGTGTTGTTCTCGGCGCAGGTGGTGAGGATGTATTCGATGTCGGCGAAGGTGTTCTTGAACATGCCCGCCTTAGAGCCTTCTAGATAGGGTTGCTCCCAATCGTATTTGAACTTGCCCTTGTAGCGATCGACCATCGGATACAGGCCGAAGTTCATCGTGCCCATATTGAGCGAGGCGATCTCCGGCTTGTAGGTGGCAGCCGGCTTGACGCGCTCCTCCACCGTCATGGTGGGCGCGCCTCCGGTCGTGATGTTCACCACCACGTCGGAGCGCTGCTTGATGACGCGCAGGAAGGGCGCGAAGGCTTCGGGCGTCTGGTCGGGCTTGCCATCCTGCGGGTTGCGCGCATGCAGGTGCACGACCGCAGCGCCGGCCTCCGCCGCACCGATGGCTGCGTCGGCGATCTCCTGGGCGGTCACCGGCAGATGTGGCGACATCGAGGGCGTGTGGATCGAGCCGGTAACGGCGCAGGTGATGATGACTTTGCGCGATTTCGCCATGGCGTTTCTTCCCGGTGGTATGAGGCTTTTGCGGACGGTGGGAGCCGATTGGACTCGGGCCGCGATCCTAGAGTATGAGGCGCCCTCTCGTCACCTGCGCAGGGGTGTTGCCGTGGACACGACCGGTCGAGAGGCGAAGCGCTCGTCCGGACTGCTACTCGGCATTCTCTGCGGCACCGGCGCGGCGCTCGGCTGGGCGGCCGGCTTCGTCGCCGCCAAGCACGGCGTCACCGTCGGCTTCACGCCGGCCGATCTCGCCTTCCACCGCTTCTTCTGGTCGGGGCTGCGGCTTCATCCTGGTTCCGCTCGGCCACGGCACCACCATCCAGCCGGCCTGCGCCGCGCTGGGCGGGCTGATCCTCGCCACGCTGATGCTGCACGAGAAGGCGACACGCGCGCGGGTGGCGGGCGGCATCATCCTTATCGCTGGCCTAATGGTGTTCGGCTGGGAGTCGCTTCTGACCATCGGCCAAGAGGGCGTCGGAGGCGATCTGCTGTTCGTCACCGCCGGCTTCTCCTGGGCGCTGTTCGGCACGCTGCTGCGCCTGTACCGCATGTCGGGCACGCGCGCGATCGCGGTGGTGGGCGTGCTGTCAGTGGTGGTCTACGCCCCGGCCTATGCGATCTTCGTCGGCTTTCACAACATGATGCAGATGAGCCTGACCGAGAACCTGATCCAAGTGGTGGTGCAAGGACTGCTGGCCGGCATGCTGCCGATCTATCTGTTCGCGCGCGCGGTGATCCTGATCGGCGCCGGCCGCGCCGCCACCTTTCCGGCGCTGGTGCCAGGCTTCGGGCTGATCATCGGCTATCTCGCGCTCGGCGTGGTGCCGAGCGTGCTGCAGCTCGTCGGCCTGGCCATCGATGCGCTAGCATCGCAAGGGAGATGGCGATGACCGGGCAAGAGCAAGACGCGATGGAAGGCAGCTGCAGCTGCGGCGCCGTGCGCTTTCTCCTCAAGGCGCGGCCGATCGTCGTGCACTGCTGCCACTGCACCTGGTGCCAGCACGAAACCGGCTCGGCCTTCGCCGTCAATGCCGTCATCGAAGCGGCGCAGGTGGATTTGCTCAAGGGCGCGCCGGTGGCGACCACGCTCCCCAGCCTGAGCGGCAAGGGCCAGGTGCTGTGGCGCTGCCCGGATTGCGGGGTGACGGTGTGGAGCAACTACGCCCGCGCCGGACCGAACATCCGTTTCGTGCGCGTCGGCACGCTCGACGATCCGTCCTGGGCGCCGCCGGACATCCACATCTACACGTCCACCAAGCTACCCTGGGTGGGGCTGCCGGAGAGCGTGCCGGCGGTCAAGGAGTTCTACAAGGCGGCCGACATCTGGCCGGCCGAGAGCCTGGCGCGCTTCAAGGCGGCGCGGGCGTAAGTCTAACTGGCATCGGCGCGGCGAGCACGGCGTCACCCTCTCCCCTCCGGGGGAGAGGGTATCCAAGTTCGCGGCTCGCTTTGACTTAAATCGCTAGAGTTTGATTCATTGGGATTGAATTGATTGGGGATTCCCAAATCGGTCGGGTTCTGATTCAAGATGCCGGCTGGAGAGGAGGCCAGCATGCGATGGCCCGAGCCTATTCTCTTGA
>JARRNI010000398.1:0-5923 GCA_037385125.1 Pseudolabrys sp. | reverse complement strand
CCAGGCTGCGTCCCCAGGTCAGCCACTGCCCGAGAAAAAAGCAGACCTCCTGCTCATGCCGGCCGAAGGGCGAAGGATCGGGGTGGTCGCACACCGCCGCCACCCGCTCGCCCTCCTCCATCAGCACGAGGCGCGTGTAGCGGAAGACGATACGGATATAGCGCTCGGCCCGCCGCAGCATGTCGCCGAAGGTCGGGCTGGAGCGCAGCAGAAAGCTCCAAAGGCCGGATGATTCGATCGGCAGCGCGCGGGCGAGCGCGATACCGAGCGTTTCGCGCTACGGCGACCGCGAGGGCGCGTTCCCCGCCTCCTTCGCGCCCGACACCTATTTCACCAACGAGCGCGCCGGCTCCATTGTGGTGTTTCCCAAGAACGAAGAGCCGATCTCGATCGTTTTTCCTGACGACCGTGGTGGAGGACCACATCCAGGCCGGTTACACCAAGTCGCAAGGCTGGATTCGCCCGGAAAACATCTATGTCGGCAAGGTGGGCTCGAAGCTGATCGAGATCATCGAGGACAAGGGGCTGGACAAGAGCGCGTTCGGCGTGATCGGCCTCGAGCCCTACCCGCCGTTCTATTTCGACGGTCCGATGCCCTACAACACTTGGCAGGTCGTGCTGGAAGATTTGCCGGATGCCACGTTCGAGCCGGTCGGCAACCGCTTCTTCGAGCTTACCGCCGTCAAGAGCGCCGAGGAGATCGAGGTGCTGAAGTGGTCGGCGCAGGTGGGAGAGAGCATGTGCCAAGCCATGTTGGAGGCGACCAAGCCCGGCGTGCGTGAAAACGAGATCTATGCCGCCGCCATGCACGCTTGCGCGGACCATGTCGGCTTTTCGACGCTGATCCTCCTGGGCTCGGGACCGGAATTCGTCGGCTGGGGGCCGCCCGCCTGGACCTATCGCCCGGAAGAGCCGCGCGTCATCCGGGAAGGCGACATCATCCTGGGCGAAGTGTTCGCCTCCTTCGGCATGCTGGAGACCCAGCACCAGCCGGCCATCGCCGTCGGCGAGGTCCATCCGGACTTCGAAAAGGCAGCGGGGGCGGCGCGCCAGTCCTACGAGAATGGCGTCCAGGCGCTGCGCGCGGGAGCGACTTTCGGCGATGTGGTCGCCGCCATGAACGCCCCCATGCGGGCGGTGGACGGCTGGCAGGTGCATCCGCTCGTCCATTCCATCAGCCCGTTCGGGCTGATCGGCGTCGGCGACAAGCTGGCCGACCTGCCGGAGGTCGATCGCTACGGCGACGTGTTGCTGATCCCCTCCATGGGCCTCGACACGCCGCTGCAGGCCGGCATGGTGTTCGCGCTCGAGCCCAATTGCGCCATCGGCAAGAAGGTGGTGAACCTCGGCGGCACGGTCATCGTCGGCGACGACGGAGGGATCGCGCTGAACGAAAACACCACGCGGCTGATGCACGCGTAATCAGGAAGGCCATGGTGAAGCCGCTCACCAGCGCGCAGGCCAGGAACGCGGAGCGGGAGACCACGCCAGCGGGCCGCGGCCGGTTAAAGCCGGCCGCAGCAGCAAAACCGATTATTGCGCTAAATCAACATGACGTGGCTCAGAACGTGCGTCATTAACCCGAATGCTCGCTGGTCAGGCATAGCATGGCACAGACAGCGGCGATTGACCTCTCGAAACCCGCGACGGCAGGCCCCTCACCCGCCGGGCTGACCACGTCGGAGGCGGAGCGGCGACGCGCCATTTACGGCCACAACGCCATCGTGGAAGCCGCGCCGTTACGCTGGCGGAGCTTTCTCGCCAAGTTCTGGTCGCCGGTCCCCTGGATGCTAGAAGCCGCCATCGTGCTTCAGCTCTGGCTCGGCAAAACGATCGAAGCCGGCCTGATCGGCGGATTGCTCCTGTTCAATTCCACGCTCGGCTTTGTGCAGGAAGGACGCGCCAGCGCAGCGCTGGCCGCGCTCAAGAAACGCCTGGCACCGACCGCGCTGGTCCGCCGCGACGGCCAATGGACGCGGTTGGCGGCTTCCGGCCTGGTGCCGGGCGACGTAATCCGGTTGCCGCTCGGCGCGGTGGTGCCGGCCGATGCGAGCATTGTCTCCGGATCGGTAATGGTCGACCAGTCGAGCCTGACCGGCGAGTCGGTTCCCATTGAAGCCGAGCCCGGCGCCACACTGTTCGCGGGTTCCACGGTGCGCCGCGGCCAAGCCATCGCCGAGGTCACGGCCACCGGGAACAAGACCTATTTTGGACGCACCGCCGAACTCGTGCGCGTGGCACACGTGGCCAGCAGCGAACAAGCCGCGATTTTGGCCGTCACGCGCAACCTCGCCGTCATCAACGGCATCGTGGCGGTCGCCATTATTGTTTCGGCTTACTTCGCGGCGCTGCCCGCCGCCGACCAGGTTCGTCTCGCCCTGACCGCGCTGTTGGCCACGATTCCCTTGGCGCTGCCGGCGACCTTCACGCTGTCGGCCGCCTTGAGTGCCCGCATCCTGGCCCAGCGCGGCGTACTCCTGACCCGTCTCACCGCGGCGCACGAGGCCGCCGCCATGGATATCCTGTGCGCCGACAAGACCGGGACACTGACGGTCAACACACTGGAAGTCGCCGACGTCGTGGCCATGCCCGGTTACACGCGCGAGCGCGTGCTGGCGCTGGCTGCGCTCGCCAGCTCCGAAGCGGACCAGGACCCGATTGACGCCGCTATCCGCGCGGCGACGCAAGATGCCGGCGCTCCCGAACGGCTGCTGCGCTTTGTCCCGTTCGATCCGGCGATCAAGCGCGCGGAAGCCATCGCCGTCGATCGCGACGGTCACGAAATCCACATCGCGAAGGGCGCATTCGAAGTCATCGCGCAGCTTGCGCCGCCGCCGAGCGACGCCGAACGGCGCGTCGATGCACTCGCCGAACGAGGCCATCGCGTCATTGCCGTGGCCACGGGTGCGCCCGGCACGCTGCGGTTTTGTGGCCTCATTGCTTTGAGCGATCCTCCGCGCAAGGACTCGCAGCAACTCATCGGCGCCGTGCGCGACATGAATGTCCGCACCGTCATGGTGACGGGCGATTCAGCCGTGACCGCCGCGACAATCGCCAGCAAGGTCGGTATTTCCGGCGCCGTCTGCCCGGCGGAACGCGTGAGCGAACACACTGAGGCGTGCGGCGTCTTCGCGCGCGTGACGCCCGAGCAAAAATACCGGCTAGTAAAAGCGTTGCAGCACGACGCGCACGTGGTCGGCATGTGCGGCGACGGCGTCAACGACGCGCCCGCGCTGCGTCAGGCGCAGGTCGGCGTCGCGGTGTCCACCGCGACCGACGTCGCCAAAGCCGCCGCCGCCATGGTGCTGACCGAGCCCGGCCTTGCCGGCGTCGTCGCGGCCGTCCGCGAAGGCCGCGTCGGCTTCCAGCGGCTGCTCGCCTTCGTCTTCAACATGCTGGTGAAGAAGACGGAGATCGTCCTGTTTCTCGCCGTCGGGCTCGCGCTAACCGGCCGCGGCGTGCTGACGCCGGCGCTCATGGTGCTGCTGTTCGTGACCAACGATTTTCTCGCCATGTCGCTGACCACCGATCGCGCCAGCCCGGCGCTCAAGCCCAGCGTCTGGCACATGCGCAACATCACGGCCGCCGCGGTCGTGCTTGGCGCCTGTAAGCTTGCCTTTTCTGTGTCGGTGCTGGCGGTCGGCCAGTTCCGGCTCGGGCTGGATGCGGGCCAACTGCAAACGCTCGCTTTCGTTACGCTGGGCTACGGCAACCAGGCAGTGCTCTATGTACTGCGCGAGCGGCGTCACATGTTCAGCTCCAAGCCGAGCAACTGGATACTGGCGTCGTCTGTCGTCAACATTGCCATCGTCGGCGCGTTGGCGCTGACCGGCACGCTGATGGCGCCGCTGTCGTGGCGCGCGCTGGTGGCCGTGCTGGTCGCGGCGGCCGGGTTCGCACTCATTCTTGATCGCATCAAGCTGCCGGCGACGGCGCTGTTCAAGGTGGAATAGGTTGGCCCCCGGCCATCGCCCCGGGCCATCGCCTTATAAAGACACGTGAAGGAGGGTGAAATGACGGACATGGCGCATCACCATTGCACCCGGCCCTGGTATATGCGGCCGCCGGTATGGGTTCTCGGCCTCGTGGTGGTCGGGCTTATCGTCTTCGGCATTGTCGAGTCGGCGGCCGGCCCGCCGGCCACGCCTTATAGCGGCTTCCTCGCTCAGCTCGACGCCGGCAATGTCGCCAGCGTCACCTTCCAGGGCACGCGCATCGACGGGCGCTTCAAGCATCCGGTCGCCGCCGCCACGGCGAATGGCTAGGGGCAAGGCGCGTTCACCAGCCGCGTTCCCGATATCGGCGATCCGACGCTGCTGCCGGAACTCCGCAAGGAGCATGTCGCCATCGACGTGGTTGCCACTTCGAACTGGACAGCATGGTTGGGACGGTTGCCGTGGCCGCTGGTGGTCTTCATCGCGTTTATCCTGATCGCGGGCTTCGCCAGATTCGTGCGCGGACGCGGCGCGCCGGCGGCGGGTGGCGGCATGCCCATGCAGCCGCCGATGATGCGCTTGTTCTCCGGCCTATTTGGTAAGCAAGATCAAGCGACGCCGAGTGCCGGTGGCAACGGCAGCAAGGGCCAATAGGGCTCGGCGCTCTTACTCCGCCGGGATCGGCGTCGCCGGCGCGGTCGGCGCGCCGGCCTCTGGCGAATGGCGCGCCGGGCCGCGCAAGGTCCGTTCCTCCATGGCGATCAGGAAGGCCATGCCGCTCACCAGCGCGCAGGCCAGGAACACGTAGCGGAAGGCCTCGCGCAGCGTCTCGGCGGAAGCCGCGTGCGCCAGCGTCTCCACCGCGGTGCCGGTCGAGCCGCCGAGCCCGCTCAAGACGATCGCGCCCAGCACCGCCACCAGCAGCGACGACAACAGCGCGCGGAAGAAATTGGCCGCGCCGGTGGCGATCCCCATCTGGTGCTGCATCACCGCATTCTGCATGCACACGGTCGAGATCGGAAACACGGTGCCGAGACCGGAGCCGACCACCGCCAGCAGCGCCAGCACCGAGACGGTCGACAGCGAGGTAGGCCACACGGCAAGCGTCAGCAGCGCCAGCATGGCGCAGGCCGTACCGATCAGGCCTACGCGCTTGTAATGGGTGAGATGCATCATCAGCCGGCCGGACACGGTCGAGAACACCACCGTCGCGGTCATCTGCGGGATCAGCGCCATGCCGGACTGACTGGCGTTCATATGCAGCACCACCTCGAAATAGAGCGGCACCATGATGGTCATGCCGACCAGCGTCGCCATGGTGCAGGCGCCGGCGAGCGCCGCCGTGCGCACCACCGGATTGCCCAGCACGGCGAGCGGCAGGAACGGCTCTTCCGCCCGCCTGAGCCGCCAGGCGAACAGACCCCACAGCGCGCCGGACGTGACCAGCAGCGCGGCGATCTCCAGCGACACCCAGTCGAACTTGCGCCCGCCCCAGGAAAGCGCCAGCAGCAGCGCCACAGCCGCCAGCATCATCAGGACCGCGCCGGCGACGTCGATCTTGTGCTTGCGCGGATGATAGGGCACGCGCCGGAGCACGATCGAGGTCATGCCGAAAGCCGCGAAGCCGAGCGGCAGGTTGATCCAGAAGATCAGCGACCAGTCGACATGCTGGGTGAGAAAGCCGCCCAGCACCGGCCCGCCGATCGAGGAAGCGGCGAACACCGCCGCGATGTAGCCCTGATAGCGGCCGCGCTCGCGCGGGCTGACGATGTCGGCGATGATGGTCTGCGCAAGCGCCATCAGTCCGCCACCGCCCATCCCCTGCAGGCCGCGCGAAAACACCAGCGCGGTCATGCTCGGCGCCAGCGCGCAGGTGAGCGAGCCCGCCACGAACAGGGAAATGGCGATCAGCATCATGCAGCGCCGGCCATGGATGTCGGACAGCTTGCCGTAGAGCGGTGTCACCGCGGTGCTGGTGAGCAGATAGG
>JARRNI010000397.1:0-4851 GCA_037385125.1 Pseudolabrys sp. | reverse complement strand
CGCCAGCATTGGGTCCTGCAGCTGCATGAGAGAGGTGCCGGCGTACCCTACGGCATCGCGCTCGCAGCCGCCGCGCTCATCGTCTATCCCAACACCGGCTGGATGCCCGCAGGCATCTGAATTCTCGCGCCGAGGCGTAAGCTCCCGCTCTTACACGGGAACGCGCGCCCGCGAAAGCGCGCGCAATACAATATTAACTCGATTTGGATACCGCTGCTTAACCATACCTTGACCTTTAGCTGATGAAATCCGGTGCATGCGGCCGCACCGGCCGCCATGTGGTTCGGGCCGGCCATTTCGGCCGCGCCCCGTGTCAGAGAGTGAGCGTATGAAAGCCGCGCGTATTGTCGTGCTCCTAATCGCCATCGCCGCCGGCGGTATCGCCGCGCTGCTGGCGGGACGGTCTGAGAAACCGGCGCCGGCCAAGCATCAGGCCGCGCCGAAAATCTCGTCTGTCCAGGTGTTGGTGGCCAAGTCCGACATCCCCGTCGGCACCGCGGTCACGCCGGGCGTCGTGCGGTGGGAGGCCTGGCCGGCGAGCGCGAAGACCGGCAACTTCATCCGCAAGAGCAGCGATCCTAACGCCGTTAGGAAACTAAGCGGCATGATCGCGCGCTCGCCCTTCGTCGCCGGCGAACCGATACGCCAGGCCAAGCTGGTGGACGCCAAAGGCTCCGGCTTCATGGCGGCGATCCTGCCGAAAGGCATGCGCGCGGTATCGACGCAGATCTCGCCGGAGACTGGCGCCGGCGGTTTCATCCTGCCCAACGACCACGTCGACGTCATTCTCACGCGCCGCGAGACCGGCACGACGGGCAGCGGCCAGCAACAGCAGCACAGCGAGATCATCCTCAGCAATGTCCGCGTGCTGGCGATCGACCAGCACGTGCAGGAAAAGAACGGGAAGAAGGTCGTGGTCGGCAAGACCGCGACGCTCGAACTCACGCCGAAACAGTCCGAGACCCTGGCGTTGGCGCAGCATCTCGGTTCGCTGTCGCTAGCGCTGCGCAGCATCACCGACGCGAGTAATTCCGGGCCGAAGACCGGCGCAAATCTGAACCGGCAAGGCCGCGGCAACAGCATCAATGTCGTGCGGTTCGGCGTGACCACCACGGCGACGCCACAATGACGATCGAGGGGACTTAAGGGGACATGGCCAGAAGCACCGCGATCCGTAACGCCGCGCTGGCGGCACTGATGCTAGGCGCAGCCTTGAGCCCCGTTTCGCCGGCTGCCGGAGCCGACGTGCACGGACGCGGGCGCGTGCCGGTGATCAAGGTGGCGGCGGGCGAGGCGACCTCGCGCTTCATCCCGCTCGGCATCGGCAAGTCGGTCGTCCTCGACCTGCCGACCGACATCAAGGACGTGCTTGTGGCCGATCCCTCGATCGCCAACGCGGTGATCCGCTCCTCGCGCCGCGTCTATCTGATCGGCGTCAAGGTTGGGCAGACCAATATCTTCTTCTTCGACGCCCACGGCAGGCAGATCGCCGGCTTCGACATTGCGGTGACGCGCGACCTGAACGGCGTACGCGCCGCGCTTCGCCGCACCCTGCCCGATTCCGACATCCATATCGAGGGCGTCGGCGACGGCGTCATGCTCACCGGCACGGCGGTGAGCCAGGCCGACGCGCAACACGCCTATGACCTCGCCTCGCGCCTGGTCGGCGGCAGCACCAAGGTGGTCAACGGCATTACCGTGCGCGCGCGCGACGAAGTCATGCTCAAGGTCACGGTGGCCGAGGTGCAGCGCGCCGTGATCAAGCAGCTCGGCATCGATCTGTCCGGCAACCTCAGCTACGGCACCGCGGTGGTGAACTTGAACAGCACGAACGCGTTCGCGGCCACCGGCACCTCTCCCGCTTCGTACCTCTCGACTGCCTTGGGCTCGAATCCGAGCGTCAAGGCTACGCTCAACGCGATGGACCGCGCCGGCGTGATCCACACGCTGGCCGAGCCCAACCTGACGGCGATCTCCGGCGAGACCGCGAATTTCGTGGCCGGCGGCGAGTTCCCCGTGCCGACCGGCCTGGAATGCCAGACGACCACAACCTGTCAGCCGAACATCCAGTACAAGAAGTTCGGCGTCAGCCTGGCGTTCACGCCGGTCGTACTGTCCGGCGGCCGCATCAGCCTCAAGGTCATGACCGAAGTCTCCGACATCTCGCAGGAGAACTCGGTCAGCCTGAACCAGAACGGCTTCAACGCCACCATCCCGTCGATCACGACGCGCCGCGCCGAGACCACGGTCGAGATTCCCTCCGGCGGCTCGCTGGCGATGGCCGGCATGATCCGGCAGAGCACCAAGCAGGCGATCAACGGCCTGCCCGGCCTGCTGCAGCTTCCGATCCTCGGCGCGCTGTTCAAGAGCCGCGACTACGTCAACGACCAGTCCGAACTGATGATCCTCGTCACGCCCTACATCGTGCACGCGGTCGCCCAGAAGGACCTGTCCCGCCCGGACGACGGCTTTGCCGATCCGAGCGATCCCTCGGCCATCCTGCTCGGCCATCTCAACCGCATCTACGGCGCCGCCGGCAAGCTCGAGCCCAAGCACGGCTATCACGGCAAATACGGCTTCATTCTGGACTGACGGGGAAACGGCGATGAAAGCACTCCACACGGCGATGGTCGGACGCCGGAGCCGGGCGGCGCAGCGGCTGTTGCTGGTCGCCGGGCTCGCCGGCCTGCTGGCCGGCTGCTACCAGACCACCGAGGCGCAGCGCGCGCCCTATCCGTTCGACTACCGCCAGCGCCATCCGATCACGCTGCGGGAAGGCGAGCATACCGTTCGGGTCTTCATCGGCCGCAACCGCGGCGGGCTCAACCCCAGCCAGCGCGCCGACGTGCTGGCCTTCGCGCAGGAATGGCGTCACGACGCCACCAGCGGCATCATCATCGACGTGCCGCACGGCGGCCCGAACGACCGCGCCGCCAACGATTCGTTGCGCGAGATCCATTCCATTCTCGGCGCCTCCGGGGTGCCGCGGCGGGCGATCTATGTGCGGACCTACCGGCCGGCACCGTCCTCGCTGGCGAGCATCAAGCTGCGCTTCTCCAAGCTGAAGGCGCATGCCGGCCCCTGCGGGCTGTGGCCGCACGACCTCGGGCCCGACTTCGACTCCACCTACACCGAGAACCGGCCGTATTGGAATCTCGGCTGCGCGACCCAGCGCAACCTCGCTGCCATGGTGGACAATCCGGCCGACCTGGTGCAGCCGCGCGGCGAGACGCCGCCCTACGAAGCCCGGCGCTCCGTCGCACTCGACAAATGGCGGCAAGGACAGAACCCGTCCGGCACCTACCAGGGTTACGACAAAGCCAAGATCAGTGACGTCGGAAAATGATTAAAGACACACAACAACTCGCCCTCGACGCCGAAGAGAGCCCGCCGTCGGCGCCGACGGCGCCGGCCGAGCCGATCGCAACCGAGGAGCATATTGCGCCCGCGCCGCGGGTGTCGGTGCAGGCGTTCTGCGAGACGGTGGAAACCGCCTCGGCCGTGCAGGCGGCGAGCGAGGACCGCCGCCTCGCCAAGGCGCATGTGATGGTCCAGATGGGCGGCGCCGCCGCCGCGGAGGAGGCCTATCGCTACTCGACGACGCCCAACGTGATCATCATCGAATCGGAAAACCGCGCCGACGATATCCTCGCCGGCCTCGACCGGCTCGCCGACGTCTGCGACGCCGGTACGCGGGTCATCGTGATAGGCCGCATCAACGACGTCACGCTCTACCGCGAGCTGACGCGGCGCGGCGTGAGCGACTATCTGATCGCGCCGGTCGGCACCATCGACATCGTGCGCGCCGTCTGCGGCCTGTTCTCCTCGCCCGACGCCAAACCGGTCGGCCGCGTCATTGCCGTGGTCGGCGCCAAGGGCGGCGTCGGCGCCTCAACCGTCGCGCATAATATCGCCTTTGCGATCGCCCGCGATCTCGGGTTCGACTCGGTGGTCACCGACCTCGACCTCGCCTTCGGTACCGCCGGACTCGACTACAACCAGGATCCGCCGCAGGGCGTCGCCGACGCGGTGTTCTCGCCCGACCGCATCGACAGCGCCTTCGTCGACCGCTTGCTGTCCAAGTGCACCGAGCATCTCAGCCTGCTGGCGGCGCCGGCCACGCTCGAGCGGGTCTACGACTTCAACGCCGAGGCGTTCGACGGCATCCTCGACGCGCTGCGCGGCTCGATCCCCTGTATCGTCCTCGATCTTCCGCATCAATGGACGGGCTGGACCAAGCGGCTGATGCTGAGCGCCGACGACGTTCTGGTGGTGGCGGCGCCCGATCTCGCCAATCTGCGCAACGCCAAGAACATGGTCGACCTGCTGCGCAGCGCGCGACCGAACGACCACCGGCCGTTCTACTGCCTCAACCAGGTCGGCGTGCCGAAGCGTCCCGAGATTACGCCGGCCGATTTCGCCAAGGCACTGGAAGACCCGCCACTGGCGGTGATCCCGTTCGAGCCGCAGCTGTTCGGCACCGCCGCCAATAACGGCCAGATGATCGCCGAGGTTTCCGCCGGCCATAAGACGGCGGAAACCTTCCGCCAACTCGCGCAGGTACTGACCGGGCGCACCGAGGCCAAGCACACGCGCAGCGGCCTGATGCCGCTGCTCTCCAAGCTGATCGGCGTGGGCTGACAAGAACGTTCGGAATATTCGGAGTCCATGAGCCGTGTTCGGTAAGCGCAGCGGAACCAAGGAAGCACCGGCGCCCGCGCAAGCCCCGCAGCAGCCGACGTCGCCTGCCGCGTCGCCGCCGCTGCAGCCCGGTCAGCCGGCGCAGCCCGCGGCGGAGAACCATCCGGCGGATACCGGCCACGCACCGTTTCCCTCGGAAGGCTTGGGCGC
>JARRNI010000396.1:0-4853 GCA_037385125.1 Pseudolabrys sp. | reverse complement strand
ACCATGGCGCTCCGAGCCGTCGGACCACCGCCCAACCGGAGGACAGCGTCGTTTGCATAAGCGTCCGTGCCAAGGCGGTCGGCTAAAATTAGCTTCTAAGCCGGCGCCAATCGGACAGCCCTAAAGCCACCTGGGTGCCAGCTCACTCAAACCGCTCCAGCGCAGCTTCCCAGCAGAAAAGCCGCCTTTTTCAACAGCATCGTCCATAGGCGGACATCGCACCCTACACCGGCGACGTCCGATCTTAATCGAAAAACGGACTAAGATTAGCCTTCAAATTTAAGACCATGGCCCGCGCGTAAGTACGACGACTGGTACGATATATGCGCGCGACTGACATGCTAAGCTATTAATTAAAAACGCCTTTCACGCTCAACGCACCCATTCCATCATCGGGGCGACACAGAATCGTCGTTCCTGCACTTTTTGCGGTCGTTTCCTACGCCATCGCCGTCTAACGGCGGCGAAAATCATCCGATGGGCTCTTATTTCGAATTGTTACCGCCCATTTCAAGATCGTGCAAACTATCAAATTTTTCGTTCCGCTGGCCAAGCATTTTCGGACACCAGCCTCTGCCAAGATGCCGTTGCATTGGATTTGGCGTTTCGCAGCGACGAGTTACAGCAGGGGCAAGCCGTCATGACACCAGTCATTCGCGCGTTACGTCGTTTGGCAGCGGTGCTCGGCGCCAGCCGGATTCTGATGCTGGAAATTTTCAAACCGGACACGTCCCTCGCGGCGAGAACCGGTTTCAGCCCCGGACATTTCTATGCATCGAGTAGGAATCGTTTGAGAGATCGCTATGGTTCCACGCGCTTGAGATTAACTTTTCGACAGTAATATCTAGGAACAAGAAAGTGAGTGCGCGTTGCCGCGATTACCACGAATTAGTAAAAATCTCGCCTCGCTGAGGGGCGTTTTCGGACGCCAAACCGCGAGATTGTATCGCTTCAAATCGGCTCCCAGTCGTGCGTGCTAGATCCTTGCACTAAGCCTTTTCCATTCTTTGTTATTTTCCTTCGGGCAGAAACTCGTCGAGCGCCTTGAATAGTGGCACCAGATACATGAGCGCCGGGCCTCCGTGCATGAGAACGGCCATGAAGCCTGCTTCCGCGAGTTGCGCGCGTGTAGCGCCGGCAGCAACGGCGTGCTTGACGTGGACGGCAATACACCACTGGCATTGCGTAGCTACTGCGATACCGACATTGATCAGTTCTTTTTCGCGGGCATTCAAAGCCGGGCCGCTCTCCGCCCTTTCCATGAACGTGAGAAAGGAATTGATTTCGTTCGGATATTTATCCTTCAGCCGGCTGATAAGGCTGGTCACTTCGCTCAGCATTTCGCTCATTTCACCCATTGCATTTCTCCCGAGCTGACCGGCCGCACCGACGCATGCGGTCAAGCTACGCACAGAATCTATCCGAACAGCCGATTGCCGACCGGTCCGCCGAGCCCCGATCCGAGCGCCACACCAAAGCTACCGAGGCACCTGGTCAGCACGGTGGTGCCCATGCCTGACGGTGGCCGACACCAGCGGATGCAAAGGCATCTGGAGCACCTTAAGGAACGAGAGATGGTGCTGGGCGCGATGTTCGATGAGCCGATAGGTACCGAGCTTGGCCACGTCCATGACAAACATCCAGATGATGTCGTAGGCCCAGATCAGGCCGACGGCGGTCCATGAGATCGGCGTCATCAGCCATCCCAGGCCGACGAAGAGCACGCCGACGATCTGCGTCAGCACGATCGCCAACAACAATTGCCAGGATGGGTGCGGAGGCCGCCAGAACGGATGCCGCGAACGTGTGACCAAAAGAAGCAAATGGCCGCCGACAATGAAACGCAGGAACATCATGGTCTGGGTCTGGGCGAGGTCGATGTTGAGCACATCGCGGGCGAACATGTAGAGACCGAAGCTCTGCGCAAGCGCCAGCGCACCCATGACCGAAGAGATGGCCAGCAGCCGCATCATCTGCCAGCGCACAGGCTTCGGGCTCAGCTCGGCATTATCCCATGCGATGGTCATGATGGGGATGTCATCCAGCAGCGCCAACAGGATGATCATGATGATGGTAAGGGGATAATCGTAGTGGGTAAGCATGATGAGCACGACGAACACCATGATGCTCAGGGTCATGGCGATGCGGTATATGGTGTAGGCCATCATGCGCTCGAAGATGCGCCGCGCCTCCTCCACCGCGCCGATGATCACCGACAGTCCCGGCGCCGTTAGGATCAGGCTCGCCGCGCTGCGGGCGGCATCGGTCGCGCCGGAGACCGCGATGCCGACCTCGGCCTGTTTCAGGGCTGGCGCGTCGTTCACACCGTCGCCGGTCATGGCGACGATATGCCCGTTGTCCTGCAGGGTCTTGACGATGGCGTATTTGTGCTCGGGAAAGACCTCGGCAAAACCGCCGGCATTTTCGATCGCGCGCTCCATCTGCGCGCTCGACTGCCGTCCGTCCTTTTCGCCCTCCAGCAGCGCGCCGGCGGCCTCGATGTTGGTCCCCAGGTCGAGCTGACGGGCAATCTCGCGGGCAATGGCGATGTTGTCGCCCGTCACCATCTTGACGGCGATGCCGTGCTCTCGTGCCTCCCTGATGGTCTCCTTGGAATCCTCCCGCGGCGGGTCATAGAGTGGAAGAATGCCGAGGAATCGCCAGGTATGGCCGTCGTCGTGGGAGCGCGCGACGCCCAGTGTACGGAACCCCTTCTGGGCTGCCTCGTCGACCGCCTTTTGTGCCTGCAGAAGCTTGTCGGGCGCCAAATGGGACATGCCGATGATGACCTGCGGCGCGCCCTTGACGACGCTGAAATGCTGTCCGCCGCCGTCTTCTATCGCAGCCTGGCTCCGCTTGTGGACGGGGTCGAACGGGACAAACTGCGTTTGCCGATAACGGGTGAGCGCGGTGTGGTCGGTCAGCGCCTCGATCACCGCGGTGTCGATGGCGTCGCGGTCCTCGCTCTTCGAGGCAAGCGCGCCGGCAAGGATCAGGTCCGCTCCGTCCTTGGCTTCGAAGACCACCGGATCGCCCAAGGTGAGCTTGTTCTGCGTCAGCGTGCCGGTCTTGTCCGTGCAGAGCACGTCCACGCCGGCCATCTCTTCGATGACCTCCAGCCGCGACACGATGGCCTTCTTCTTGGAAAGCGCGAGAGCGCCCAGGGCCATGGTCACCGACAACACGGCCGGCAGCGCGACCGGGATCGACGCCACCACCACGATGAGCACGAAGGTGAGCAAGCTGAGCAGCGGAACGCCACGGGCGATCTCGACCCCGACTAGGATCGCCGACAGCACGCCGGCCGAGGCGATGAGCAGATTGCCGATGTGCAGAACCGCGCGCTGGAAATGCGAGACCGCCCCCGCGCTCTCCACCAGCTTCGCCGTTCGTCCGAAGAACGTATTGGCGCCAGTGGCGCAGACCACGGCGACCATCTCGCCCTCTTTGACCAAGGTGCTGGAATAGGCGATCTCGCCCAGCTTCTTGGTGACCGGCAGCGACTCACCCGTCAGCGCCGACTGGTCGACGGAGAGATAGTTCCCTTCCAAGAGCTTGGCGTCGGCGGGCATCACGTCGCCCAGCCGCAGCCGCACCACATCGCCGGGCACGAGGTCGGCTGCATCGACCTCCGTCCATTGGCCGTCGCGCTTCACCCGCGCCTTAAGCGCGAGTTGCCCCTTCAGCGCATCGAGCGCGTCGGCGGCGGACTTCTCTTCCCAGAAGCCGATGCCACCGTTGATGAACAGCATAAGGGCGATAACGGCGAAGCTTTTCCAGTCCTGGTTGGCCGCCGAGAGTACCGCCGCGATCTCGATCATCCAAGGGATGGGCCCCCAGAAATAGGAGAGTAGACGGCGCCACAGGGGGATATGCTCTTCCGTCAGGCCGTTAGGGCCGTACACGCCCAAGCGGCGCTTGGCTTCCTCGGAAGTCAGCCCATCGGGAGTGCTCTCGAGCTTGGCGAGTGCTTCTTCGGGCTTCAGCTTGGCGAATGCGTCGGCATTGTCGCTGCTCTGGCTGGCTTCATGCTTCGACTTCACTTCTTTTCACCTCCGCCGGCAACGTCGCGTTTCTCGCCCCGGTGCGTAGGACCGACAGGTCTCGTTTTAAATTCACTCCGGCTCTTCGACGTCGTGCAACCGTCGATCTGGCTAATGCACGGCTTCAAGCATTAAGGCGATTCCCTGGCCACCACCGATGCAGAGCGTCACTGCTCCGCGTGTGATCCCGTCGCGCTGCATCGAGTACAGCAACCGCGTCGTCAGAACCGCGCCCGTTGCGCCGATCGGATGTCCATGGGCGATCGCACCGCCTTCAACATTGACGACTTCTTCGCGCAGGCCGAGTTCTCGCATCACCGCGATAGCGATGGCCGCGAATGCCTCGTTAATTTCGATGCGCTCGATATCGCCGATCTTCCAGTGCGCGCGTTCGAGCGCCTGGCGAACCGCGGGTATCGGTCCGAGACCGAACATGCCCGGCTCCACCGCACCGATGCCATAGGACACAAGGACCGCCATCGGCTTCAGACCGTGCCGCTCGGCCCAGCCGCGCTCTGCAACGACCATCCCAGACGCACCGCTATTCAGTCCCGGCGCGTTGCCCGCGGTGATGGTCCCGTCTTTGCGGAACGCAGGCCGCAGCTTGGCCAAACTCGCGAGAGTCGTGTTCGGCCGATTGTGCTCATCCTTTTCGAATACCTTCGGCCCTTTGCGGCTCGGCAATTCCACCGGCGTGATTTCTTCCTTGAACTTGCCCGCCGCCTGCGCCGCCGAAAACCGCTTCTGTGACCGTTCGGCCCAACGGTCCTGCTCCTCCCGGGTGATCTGGCGGGCCTTGACGAGGTCCTC
>JARRNI010000395.1:0-4868 GCA_037385125.1 Pseudolabrys sp. | reverse complement strand
CTAAACGCCGGCTCTGGAGCGCGGCACGCAGTTCTATAAGTGTTCAAGAACGGCAGCCATACATAACCCGCTGACACTTATCATAAAATTGCAAATTGGCGGGCACAAAACCGCCCCTTTTCATGTTGCGTATGTTGCGAAATTTTCCCAAGCATTTTCAACGGTTCCCGGTGGCTATCGGCAACTCCATACAACATGCTTGCGACATGCTGCGGCCGCCGTTGTCTGCCATTTAGAAGGCCATACAGCGCGGCAAGCCCGCCACCGTTGCCAGCAGCGGGCCTTGCTGGCCGCCGATACGTCGGCCTACCGAGCTATTCTCCCTTCCAACCGGGCTGCGACTCATATGAAATTAGGCACGCTCCCCCACTCATGGGACTACCTTGCTCGGCTCACCCTCCCCCGGCGGGCCGAGTCTTTTTGTGCAAACAGATGCGTTCTATGACCCTCGCCAACCTGCACACGAAGGGAAGCCGATATTAGCAATGGCAACGCGAGAACATCGCCTCAGTGAATTTCGGCAAGACACGCCCCCGTCAGGGCAACCGCTTGAACTCCTTTGCGAAGACCACAACGGAACCTATACCTTACCCTATCCATGCCAATGGATTGATGGGTCATGGTGCAACGCAATCATAGGCGCGATAATTAATGTTTCGGTCATTGGGTGGCGGAGACATCGCTAGCGTCATCCGCTGCACCCCGCCCCATGACCCTCGCCAACATGCGCGCCAATGGCGTGCGCAGCGTCATCGTCTATTGCTCGAATGTCACATGCCGGCATGAGGCCATCGTGAACGTGGACACCTTTGCCGACGACGTGCCAGTGTCGTCTCTAGGCCCTCGAATGCGCTGCCAGCGGCGCGGCCAGCGCGGGGCGGACGTGCGGCCGAATTGGAATGCGCGCGCGCCGTCTTGTTTGTTTGGCAACGACTAACAGTCACGCGATTAGGAGGAGACAATGCAACTCCCAGAAATCATTACCCACCTGCCCGAAATAGAATTGCCCTTCCCGCCCGACGCTGTGAAAACCAGTGCGTTGAAATCCGATAAGGGGCTGCTGGTGTTTTTCCAAATCCTGAAGGATATCGAAGTGCCAGCGCACAGTCACAAAGCCCAATGGGGAACGGTTCTTGATGGCCAGATCGAGCTTACGATCAGCGGCGAAACAAAAATTTATCGTCCCGGCGAATCCTATCATATTCCTGCCGGCGCTATGCACAGCGCGAAGCTTCCCGCAGGGTCGAAGATAATCGATTTCTTTGAAGAGCCTGACCGCTACAAAGTCAAATAACACAAGTTTGTAAAGTCATTGCGGCGCTATCGGCGGGGATGTGCGGCCGAATTGGCAGGAGCGCGCGCCGCCAAGTTTGTTTGGCAGCAACGCCTAATAAGGTCCGCTCTACCCCTTAGAGCAGACATCAGCGGGACGTAAAAATGATGTCGGCTATGGGCCAACAGGAGCTTGAGAAACGAAAGAGACCGCTAACTGAGACGGCTTCTGACGTGTTGGGCGGCTTTCGATTTTTCTTGCGGGAATATGATCTCTTGCATGGCCCCCCAAAGGCTTTGATGGCATCGTCCCTCGCCGACCGCTGCACAAGGAGGAAAACATGCCCCTTGAGCTTCAAGAGTACATTGCCGGACAGATTTGGCTTTGCTGCTATCCGGTGAAGTTCGTAGGCATGGAGCTCGATGCCCGAATGACGGTTGTCCGGCTGGCCGACGGCAAGCTGATGCTCCATTCGCCGTGCGACATTAACGACCGCATGCGCCGTGCGCTCGCCGACCTGGGCGAGGTCGCCTACATTGTAGCCCCAGGGACGTTTCACCACCTGCATGTGTCTTCGGCGCAGGTGGCCTTTCCCGAGGCGGAGACCTATATCTGCCCGGGGATTGAGCGAAAACGTCCTGACATGCATTTCGATTGGCTGCTGGGAGACGCCGCGCCGGCGGCCTGGGCTGGTCGGCTCGACCAGGTCCTGGTCCGCGGCAACCGCTGGATTTGGGAAGTGGCATTCTTTCATCGGCGGACCAGGACGCTGATCCTGGTCGACTTGGTTGAGAACGTCACGGAGTCAACGCCACACGTCGATTGGCAGCTGAAATTCTGGTGGAAGGTGGTGTTCCACATGTGGAATACGCCGAAACCGGCGCCCGAATACCAGCTTGGCTGGAGCGACAAGAAGGCGGCGCGCGCGTCGCTGCAGCGCATCTTGCAGTGGGATTTTGAGCGCGTCATCCTTGCCCACGGCGACCTGATTGAATCCGATGCCCGGCAGATAGTCGAAGAGGCTTGGCAGAGACCACTCGCACAAGATTAGCGAGTATACTTACAAATCGGGGCACTCTGATCGCCCACGTTTAAGTCCGCTTTTCACCAACGCTCCCGCCGTGTCGTTCACCGCTTTTGAGAGCTTCGCCGGAACCGTGTCGATGACCTCAAAATTATGGAACCCGGTTCTCGATCGATATCGATACTTTGCTGGATTCCCGCGTGTGCGCTGGAACGTATAGCACTCGCTTATCCTGCTCGGCTTCGAAAAAGGTGCCACACACAATTTGCCGTCATCGTTGATCGTCCACTTGCGAACCGACAGGCCCGGATAGACTGTCCCCCCAAAATCGATCGCTGCGTTTCCATCCTTGCGAAAATACTGCTTGGCATGCTTGAGATCGATCGCCTTTCCGCTCACCAGCTTCCGGATTTCGGCGGGGTCCCTAATGTCACGCCATTCATTTTGTGCCTTGGCAATACCGGCAGGAGCAAACGAAAGAACGATCGTTACCCAAGACGACAGCAGACATGGTGCAATCTTCATTGTTGTCTCCCTTCCGCCAGATTTGCGGTTACGCCGAGCCGACGTGCCATAGCAACGCGACCCCATCGGCTCCCAATAACGCCGCAGCGGTAGCGGGTCCTGAAAGTTCGTTGAAATCAGCTGAAAAGACTTGAAAATTGGCGTACACTGCCACGGCGATGATCGGGCGATATCGGCCATGGACGCAGCCGTCGCGCAATTCCTCCACTTCGAAGGCTTCACGCTGGACCTGAGGCATCGCTGCCTGCTGGCCGGCCAACAGGTGATCGAGCTGCGCCCGAAAAGCTTCGACGTGTTGAGCTATCTTGCCGAGCAACATGGCAGGCTCGCAACCAAGGACCAAATCATCGCAGCCGTCTGGCCCAACGTGGTCGCCACAGACGACTCGCTGGCACGCTGTGTGAGCGACATCCGCCTGGCGCTCGGCGAGGCCGGCAGGCACGTCATCAAGACGGTTCCTGGACGTGGCTATGTGTTCGCAGCGCCGGTGACGCTCGCGGCGGACGAGCCCCCATTATCGAAAAAAGCGGCTCCGTCCTCTCAGGAGGCTCAGGCTATTCGGCGGAGTTGGCATGTCAGACCGGCTGTCGCCGGCTCGATGGCGCTTGCGCTAATCGTCCTGTCGATCGCCGTTTGGGGTCTGCAGCGGATGTGGAGCAATCCGTCGGGATGGGCCCTTCCAGATCGCCCGTCGATTGTCGTGCTGCCGTTCAAGAATATGAGCGGTGATGCAGGACAGGACCATATCAGCGACGGCCTATCGGAGGATCTGACAACAAGTATTTCGAAATTCCGGGAGCTCTTCGTTATCGCATCCAACTCCGCGTTCAAGTACAAGGGAAAAGAGATTGATGCCCCCCAGATTGGCCGCCAGCTGGGTGTGCGATATCTCCTTCAAGGCAGCGTCCGCAAGGATGCCGAGCGTTTGCGTGTTACGGCGCGCCTCACGGACGCGAGCAACGACGTGCAGATCTGGGCAGAAAATTACGACCTTCCTTTGAGCGGCATTTTTGCCGTCCAGGATGACGTTACCCAGACGATCGTCGCGCGGCTGGTTTCCCACATCAACAAATCTGAGCTCGACAGGATTGCACGAACGCCAGTCGCGAACTGGGCCGCCTACGATCATATCCTGCGTGGCAATGCCATTATGAAAACCGCTCCAAGGGACAAAACGGGAGCCGTCGTGACCGCGGCGCGATCGGAATACGAGAAAGCGTTGACTATTGATCCCGATTATGCGCCCGCTCTCCGGGGGCTTGCATTGACCTATTGGACGAGTTGGCTGAAGCCGCTCACGAACGAACCGATCAAAGGCGAGTTTAATCGGCAGGCGATTCTGGATCGTGCCCAACAGCTTGCGCAGCGGGCTGTGGATATCGATCCGGCACGCGCCGAAGGATGGGCTGCCCTTGGCTGGATACTTCATTGGCAACGCGGGCCAAGCGCCGGCCTTGGCGCGTTCGAGCGCGCCATTGCGCTCAACCCGAATTTCGTCGACGGCCGGTTTGCGTTTCTGCTTGCCGGCGCAGGCCGCTCATCCGAGGCGATCGACTATATGAAGCACGCCATGCGCCTCGACCCGCTTTATCCACTTCGCTACCGATTCTATCTCGGATTGAGCCTTTTTCTGGCCGGGCAAAACGAGGAGGCAATTGAACACCTGCGGGAAGCAGCCCACCGACTCCCCGGTTTTCCCGCCGGATACGAGATGCTGGCTGCCGCTGCCGCGGCGGCGGGACGTGACAATGAAGCCCATGAGGCGGTAGCCAGGGTACTCGCGGCAAAACCCGATTTCACTGTCGCCGAATTTCTCCGCTTTATGCGGCTGGAGCGCAAAGAAGATTCCGTACGTGTGGCCCAGGCCCTGAGAAAAGCTGGTTTCACCAGATAAGCAATTTCGTGAGGTGGCACGTCCGTGATGGCTCCAGCCTGTGTGGAAACGCATTGATTTGATAGAGTGATTCCGATCAGCGAGGGATCGGGATGAAAAGGTTCATTGAGGGCGAGGATCGGCGGCAAGCGATACTGTTTCCCGATAGCTTG
>JARRNI010000394.1:0-4925 GCA_037385125.1 Pseudolabrys sp. | reverse complement strand
TTATACCGGGCAGGTCACGCCCAATCTTCTGATCGTCGAAACACGGTTGCAGGGCCCGGCGGCGCTGGCCGAGATCGACCGCCTCGCCGAGGTCTGCGATCCGGCGACCAAGGTCATCATTGTCGGCCGCGTCAATGATGTGGAGCTGTACCGCGAGCTGATCCGCCGTGGCGTCAGCGAATATCTGGTTGCGCCGGTGAGCCCCCTGCACATGATCGAGGTGATCTCTGGCCTCTATCTTGACCCCGACGCCGGCCCGATCGGCCGCGTCATCAGCTTCGTCGCGGCCCGCGGCGGTGCCGGCTCCTCCACGCTGGCGCACAACGCGGCTTGGTCAATGGCCGAGCGCATGCGCATCAGCACGACCATTGTCGATCTTGATCTGCCCTTCGGCACGGTTAGCCTCGACTTCAATGAGGAGCCCGGACAGGGCGTGGCCGATGCGCTGTCGGCGCCGGAGCGGCTCGACGACGTGCTGCTTGATCGTTTGCTGCAAAAGGCCGGCGATCATCTCTCCCTGTTCACGGCGCCGGCCCAGCTCGAACGCGACTACGATGCCGATGCGGCATCCTATGAATCGGTGATCGAAGCCGTGCGCCAGATTTCGCCAGCTGTCGTCGTCGACCTGCCGCATGCCTGGACGCCCTGGGTGCGCCAGACGCTGCTCACCTCCGACGATGTGGTGATCGTGGCCACGCCCGATCTGGCCTCGCTGCGCAATGGCAAGGCTATTGTCGATCTGTTGAAGCAGAGCCGGCCCAACGATGCGCCGCCCAAGCTGGTGATGAACCAGGTCGGCGTGCCCAAGCGGCCAGAGATCCCGGTCAAGGACTTCGCCGAGACCATTGGCGTGGCGCCGTCGCTGGTCATCCCTTTCGAACCGGCCCTGTTCGGCGCTGCCGCCAATAACGGCCAGATGTTGATGGAGGTGCAGCCGCGTTCGCAAACGGCGGAGGCCGTGCGTGCGCTCTCGGAGATGCTGACCGGGCGCAGCCTGCCCGGCCGCGGCGACGGCAAGGCGGTGCTGCCGTTCTTCTCCTTCCTGACGGGCAAGAAGCGGGCCTCGTAAATGTTCGGAAAGCGCAATGCGAGCACCGATCTGCCGCGCCGAGAGCCGCAAGCAACCCGCGCCGCGGAGCCGGCACGGCCCGCGCCGCCGCCCGCAGGCGCGGACGCCGATGCGTCGCGTTCAGCGGCCTCTTCTGGTCCGGCCGCCGCGAAGCCGCTTCCCCCAAAGACGGCCGCGCTCCAGCCGGCCGCAATGCCGTCTCCGTCCGCCAAGCCGGCGGTGAAGGTCAGCGACAGCCGCTCGGACGATTATTATCAAGTCAAGACCACGATCTTTAATGCGCTGATCGACACCATCGATCTGGCCCAGCTCGCCCAGCTCGATCCGGATTCGGCGCGCGAGGAAATCCGCGACATCGTCAACGAGATCATCGCGATCAAGAACATCGTGATGTCGATCTCCGAGCAGGAAGAGTTGCTCGACGATATCTGCAACGACGTGCTGGGCTTCGGCCCGCTCGAGCCGCTGCTGTCGCGCGACGACATCGCCGACATCATGGTGAACAGCGCCGGCACGGTTTATATCGAAGTGCTGGGCAAGATCCAGAAGACCGGCATCCGCTTCCGCGACAACCAGCAGCTCCTCAATATCTGCCAGCGCATCGTCAGCCAGGTCGGCCGCCGCGTCGACGAATCCTCGCCGATCTGCGACGCGCGCCTGCCCGACGGCTCGCGCGTCAACTGCATCGTGCCGCCGCTGGCGATCGACGGGCCAGCGCTCACCATCCGCAAGTTCAAGAAGGACAAGCTGACCCTCGACCAGCTCGTCAAGTACGGCACCATCACGCCGCAGGGCGCCGAGATCCTGCGCATCATCGGCCGCTGCCGCGTCAACAGCCTGGTGTCGGGCGGCACCGGCTCCGGCAAGACCACGCTACTCAACTGCCTCACCCAGTTCATCGACCACGACGAGCGCATCATCACCTGCGAGGACGCCGCCGAGCTTCAACTGCAACAGCCGCACGTGGTGCGCCTGGAGACGCGCCCGCCCAACCTGGAAGGTGAAGGCCAGGTGACTATGCGCGACCTGGTGCGCAACTGCCTGCGCATGCGGCCCGAACGCATCATCGTCGGCGAGGTGCGCGGGCCGGAAGCGTTCGACCTGTTGCAGGCGATGAACACCGGTCATGACGGCTCGATGGGCACGCTGCACGCCAACAACCCGCGCGAAACGCTTTCCCGCCTGGAATCGATGATCACCATGGGCGGCTTTCAGCTGCCCTCACGCACCATCCGCGAGATGCTGGTGGCCTCGATCGACGTCATCATCCAGGCCGCGCGCCTGCGCGACGGCACCCGCAAGATCACGCACATCACCGAGGTGATGGGCATGGAAGGCGACGTCATCATCACGCAGGACCTGTTCGTCTACGACATGGTCGGCGAGGACGCCAACGGCAAGATCATCGGCCGCCACCGCTCGACCGGCATCGGCCGGCCGCGCTTCTGGGACCGCGCCCGCTACTACGGCGAAGAGCAGCGTCTGGCCGCCGCGCTCGACGCGGCCGAGGCCGCCGGCGAGGAACTGGGGCGCGGCTGACAGGGAGAAGCCATGCAAACGCTGGCGCTGTTTTTTCTCGCCACCATCGCCGTCGGCGGCGTGGCCTGGGTATTTCTCTATCCCATCCTGTCCGGTGAGCGGCAGGCTGAAAAGCGGGTGGCGAACGTCGCCAAGGCCCAGCCGGTGGCGCGGGCTCGCGGCAACCAAAGGTCGCGCCGCGACATCGTCGAGCAGACGCTGAAGGAATTCGAGGAGCGCCACAAGCAGAGCAAGAACAAGCCGATCTCGGTGCGCATCGGCCAAGCCGGCCTCAGCTGGTCGAAACGCCAGTTCCTGATGATATCGGCCGCTATCGGCGTGGTAATGTTTCTGATCGGCGTGACGGTCGTGCCCGGCGGCCTCATCCCCGCCTTGGCGCTCGGCTTTGCCGGTGCCTTCGGCCTGCCGCGCTGGCTGTTGTCCTATCTGAAGAAGCGGCGCGAGGCGCGCTTTCTCGACATCTTCCCAGACGCCGTCGACATCATCGTGCGCGGCGTCAAGGCCGGCTTGCCGCTGCTCGACTGCCTGAAAATGATCACCACCGAGTCGCCCGAGCCGGTAAAGTCGGAATTCCGCTCCATCGTGGAGACCCAGGCGATCGGCATGCCGCTGGGCGAGGCCTGCGCTAAGCTCTACGACGATATGCCGGTGCCGGAAGCCAATTTCTTCGGCATCGTGGTCTCGATCCAGCAGAAGGCGGGCGGCAACCTCGCCGAGGCGCTCGGCAACCTGTCGCGCGTGCTGCGCGACCGCAAGAAGATGAAGGCGAAGATCCAGGCGATGTCGCAGGAAGCCAAGGCCTCCGCCGGCATCATCGGCGCGCTGCCGATCGCGGTCATGATCCTCGTCTATATCACCAGCCCGCAATACATCGCGCTGCTGTGGACCACCAACCTCGGCCGCGTGATGCTCGCGGCATCGGCGCTGTGGATGTTCGCGGGCATCATGGTGATGAAGAAAATGATCAATTTCGATTTCTGAAGGCGCAGCCGATGCTCGATCTGATCGAAAAGGCGATCAACCCCCAGACGCTGACCATGGTGCTGGCCGCGGTGGCGGCAGCGGCCACCATTCTGACGCTCGCCATGCCCTTCGTCTACTCCGATCCGCTCGGCAAGCGCATGAAGGCGGTCGCCGTCGAGCGCGAGCGCATGGCGCAGGAGCACCAGAAGGTCAGCCTGCGCCAGTCGCCCAAGCAATACGTGCAGACCGTGGTCGACCGCCTCAACTTGAGCAAATGGTTCGGCCAGGAGGAGGCGCGGACGAAGCTGGTGCAGGCCGGCTATCGCGGCCAGGCGCCCTACGTCACCTTCCTGTTCTTCCGCATGGTGACGCCGGCGGTGACTTTCCTGTTCACGGTGTTCTATCTGTTCGTCGTGATCCATTGGGACAAGCCGCTGTCGATCAAGCTCGGCATCTGCATCGCGGCCGCCTATCTCGGCATGCATCTGCCGATGATGTTCCTGAAAAACCGCATCCAGCGGCGCCAACTATCGATCAAGCGGGCGTTCCCGGACACGCTCGACCTGCTGCTGATCTGCGTGGAATCCGGCATGTCGATCGAGGCGGCGCTGAGACGCGTGAGCGACGAGATCGGCCCGCAGTCGGTGCCGCTGGCGGAAGAGCTGGCGCTCACCATGGCGGAACTGTCCTATCTGCCGGACCGCCGCCAAGCCTACGACAATCTCGCCAAGCGCACCGACCTGGAAGGCGTGCGCTCGGTCTGCATGGCGCTGCAGCAGGCAGAGCGCTACGGCACGCCGCTCGCCACCATGCTGCGCACCATGGCGCAGGAAAACCGCGACATGCGCATGGCGGAAGCCGAAAAGAAGGCCGCCGGCCTGCCGCCCAAGCTGACGGTGCCGATGATCCTGTTCTTCTTGCCGGTACTGTTCATCGTGATTCTCGGGCCCGCCGCGATCAAGGTCATGCACGTGACGCATTGAGGGGCGGGCGGGGGCACTCGTAAATTCAAAAGCGTGATCGGGCGCAATCTATGTCCGCCATGCGGCCAGTTGCGGCGGGAAAAAGTGACCACTGCAGGAGTGCCGGCTAGAGCCGGGAACGCGAACAGTCTGAGCTGTTAAGTCCATAGCCGGCCCGAGCCGCTTATAGCGAGCCTAGACCGGCATGGATCTTACTCGAGACATTGGGCGCTCCCGCTCTTTTGGCAATGTCGCGAGCCTCTTCAAGGCAAGTATGTGCTTCTTCAGTTCGTCCTTTCATCTTGTGAAGTTGCCCAAGACCTAGAAGCGATCGTGCGAGATGCCCGGGCATGTCCAACTCACGGCTCATCCGAATGGCTTCTTCGAAATGG
>JARRNI010000393.1:0-4947 GCA_037385125.1 Pseudolabrys sp. | reverse complement strand
ACGGCGGGGACGGCGGCCGCGGCGGCGACGTGATCGTCGAGGCGGGGAACGGTCTCAACACGCTGATCGACTACCGCTACCAGCAGCACTTCAAGGCCAAGCGTGGCGGCCATGGCATGGGCAAGGACCGTCACGGCGCCAACGGCGCCGACGCCGTGCTCAAGGTGCCGGTCGGCACCCAAGTCTACGAGGAGGACGGCGAGACGCTACTCGTCGACCTCACCGAAGTGGGCCAGCGCGCGGTGATCGCGCGCGGCGGCAATGGCGGCTTCGGCAACGCCCATTTCAAGACTTCGACCAACCGCGCGCCGCGCCACGCCAATCCCGGCCAGCCCGGCGAGGAAATGACCATCCGGCTGCGACTGAAGCTGATCGCCGATGCCGGCCTCATCGGCCTGCCGAACGCCGGCAAGTCCACCTTCCTCTCGGTGGTTACGGCGGCCAAACCGAAGATCGCCGACTATCCCTTCACTACGCTGCATCCGCAGCTCGGCGTAATGCGCATCGACAATCGCGAATTCGTGCTCGCCGACCTGCCTGGGCTAATCGAGGGTGCGCACGAAGGCGCCGGCTTGGGCGACCGCTTCCTCGGCCACACCGAGCGCTGCAACGTGCTCTTGCATCTGGTCGACGGCACCAGCGATGACCCCGGCGAAGCCTACAGGACCGTGCGCGCCGAACTCGATGCCTATGGTCATGGCCTCGCCGACAAGCCGGAGATCGTCGCGCTGTCGAAGGCCGATGCGCTCACGCCCGATCAAATCAAGGCGCAAGGCGCCAAGCTCAAAAAGGCCGCCAGCAAGACGCCGCTGGTGCTTTCCTCGGCCTCAGGCCAGGGCGTGCAGGAGACCCTGCGCACGCTGCTCAAGGTGATCGACCAGGCGCGCGACAGCGCCAAAGCAGAACCACAAGAAGCGGCTGCGCAGCCGTAACAATTCTTTCGCCGTCATTCCGGGACGCGCGCGCAGCGCGCGGACCCGGAATTCAGGACCAAGTCTTCAAGTCTTGCCGTATCGCCCTGGATTCCGGGTTCGCGCCTTCGGCGCACCCCGGAATGACAGGTCTGCGAGGCGCTGCTAAAAAATCCGAACAATTCAGGGAGGAGTCCATGCAAACCCGCGCCGCGGTCGCCTGGAAGGCGGGCGAACCGCTCACGATCGAAACCGTCGATATCGAAGGCCCGAAAGCGGGCGAGGTGCTGGTGGAGGTCATGGCCACCGGCATCTGCCACACCGACGCTTTCACCCTGTCGGGCGCCGACCCAGAGGGCATCTTCCCCGCCATCCTCGGCCATGAGGGTGCCGGCATTGTGCGCGAAGTGGGCGAAGGCGTCTCCAGCGTGAAAGTCGGCGACCACGTTATCCCACTCTACACGCCGGAATGCCGGCAGTGCAAAACCTGCCTGTCGCAGCGCTCCAATCTCTGCACCGCCATCCGCGGCACCCAAGGCAAGGGCCTAATGCCGGACGGCACCAGCCGCTTCCGCTGCGACGGCGATCCCGTGTTCCACTACATGGGCTGCTCGACCTTCGCCAACTTCACCGTGCTGCCGGAGATCGCCGTCGCGAAAGTGCGCGAGGACGCACCCTTCGACAAGATCTGCTACATCGGCTGCGGCGTCACCACCGGCATCGGCGCGGTAATCTACACCGCTAAGGTCTGGCCGGGCGCTAATGTCGTGGTGTTCGGCCTCGGCGGCATCGGTCTCAATGTCATCCAGGGTGCCAAGATGGTCGGAGCCGACAAGATCGTCGGCGTCGATCTCAATCCCGACAAGCGCGCCATGGCCGAGAAATTCGGCATGACCCATTTCATCAATCCGGATGAGGTCGGCCGGGACAAGGTGGTGCAGGCGATCGTCTACCAGACCGATGGCGGCGCCGACTTCTCGTTCGAATGCATCGGCAATGTCGCCACCATGCGGCAGGCGCTGGAATGCTGCCATCGCGGCTGGGGCGAGAGCATCATCATCGGCGTTGCCGGTTCCGGCCAGGAGATTTCCACGCGGCCGTTTCAGCTCGTCACCGGCCGCGTGTGGCGCGGCACCGCCTTCGGCGGCGCGCGCGGGCGCACCGATGTGCCCAAGATCGTCGACTGGTACATGGAGGGCAAGATCAATATCGACGACCTGATCACCCACACCATGCCGCTCGACAAGATCAACGATGCCTTCGACCTGATGCACGAAGGCAAGTCGATCCGTAGCGTAGTTATTTACTGAAAACGCGTCAGCGGCCGGACGGCACGAGGCCGGGCGGCACCGGGTGATGAGACGCGCGCGGCGCAGGGTGAGCCGCAGGCGGTGCGGCAGCTGGTGCTGTAGCTGGCTCAGCTTTCGCCTGCGGCTTCGGCGGCGTGCCCTTGGTGCACAGTTGTCGCGGGCCGTACAGTGTGGGTTTATAGGTGCAGTCCGCCGGATCGAACGTGACGTAAGCCCGCTTGCACGCTTCCACGTCGCACTTGTCCGATACCTTCGGCTGCGCCGGCTGTTCGGTTTTCGCCTCGGCCGTTGAGGGGCTAGCCGCCGCGCTTGGCGTCGCAGCAGCAGCAGCCGGCTCCGCCTTTGCCTGCGGCTTCGGCGGCGTGCCCTTGGTGCAGAGACGGCGTGGTCCATCGATCGGCTGATAGGTGCAGTCCGCCGGATTGAACGAGATATACGCCTGCTTGCAGGCCGTGATATCGCATTTGTCCGATACTGTCGACGCGGCCGCGGCCGGCGCCTCTGGCTTCTCCTGTTGCACGGCTGGCGCCGGCGTTTCCGGCTTGGCCGTTTCGTCGGCCGGCGCAGCTGCCTCCTGCTTCACTTGTTGATCAGCGGGCGGCTCCGAAGCAGCAGACGGCGCAGCCTTCGCTTCCGGCTTCGGCGGCGTACCCTTGGTGCACAGCGCCCGCGGGCCATACAGCGTAGGCTTGTAGGTGCAGTCCGTCGGATCGAACGTGACGTAAGCACGCTTGCACGCTTCGACGTCGCACTTGTCCGACACTGCCGGCGCTGCCGCTTCTTGCTTGGCTTGCTGGTCGGCAGACGCGGCCTGCCCTGGCTTGGCTTGCTCCCCGCTAGGCGCTGCCGTTTGCTGCTTTGCTTGCTCGCCGCTCGCTGCGCTCGACTCTTGCTTCGTCTGTTCGGCGGTGGATGCGGCCGGCTCCTGTTTAGCTTGTTCGCCAGGCGGCGCGGGCGCAGCGGGCGCAACCTTTGCTTCCGACTTGGGCGGCGTACCCTTGGTGCACAGTGCCCGCGGACCATACAGCGTAGGCTTATAGGTGCAGTCCGTCGGATCGAACGTGACGTAAGCCCGCTTGCACGCTTCCACGTCGCACTTGTCCGACACTGCCGGCGCTGCCGCTTCTTGCTTGGCTTGCTCCGCGCCGGGCGCTGCTGCCTGCTGCTTTGCTTGCTCTTCGCTCGGTGCGTTCGGCTCTTGCTTCGTCTGCTCCGCCGTAGGCGCTGCCGGCTTCTGTTTTGCTTGCTCGTCAGCCGGCGGGCTCGCAACGGCCGACGCGGGGGCGACGGCCGCGGCCTTCGTTTCCGGCTTGGGCGGCGTGCCCTTTGTGCAGAGCTGACGCGGGCTATCGACCGGCTGATAGGTGCAGTCCGCCGGATTGAACGAGATGTAGGCCTGCTTGCAGGCTTCGATATCGCACTTGTCCGACACCGCGGCCGCGGCTTCCGGCTTCGCCGTTTCGTCGGCCGGTGTAGCCGCTTCCTGCTTCACTTGCTGATCGGCCGGCGGCGTTGCAGGAACAGGCGGCTCGGCCTTCGCTTGCTGCTTCGGCGGCGTGCCCTTGGTGCACAGTGCGCGCGGGCCATACAGCGTGGGCTTGTAGGTGCAGTCCGTCGGATCGAACGTGACGTAAGCGCGCTTGCAGGCTTCCACGTCGCACTTGTCCGAGACCGGCGGGGCGTTCGCCGTCTCGGCTCCTTCGGACTTGGGCGGCGTACCCTTGGTGCACAGCCGGCGCGGGCCGTGCGACGGCTGATAGGTGCAGTCGGTGGGGTCGAAAGTGAAATAGGCGCGCCGGCAGGCGTCGATGTCGCATTTGTCGGAATACTGCGACGGGTCCACTGTTTCCGCATTCGCCTCCTGCTGCGGCGGCTGGCCCTTGGTGCAGAGACGACGCGGGCCGTCATAGGGCTGCCAGGTACAGTCGGAGGCGCGGAAGCTGCGATAGGCCGCGCTGCAGGCGGCGATATCGCATTGCGGCGGCGCGGGCGCGGTGGACGTCTCGGCCGCCGTCGACTCGGGCGTCATGATGTCCGGCGTGGCCGGTGCCTTCTGGGCATTTTGCGGTGCGGACGCGGCTGCCGCCTTCGCCTGCTGCTTGCCGGAAGCCGACTGCCGCCCCGGATAGACCGAGCGCGGCTTGGCCTTGGCGACCACCACCTTGCGCGACGGTGGCACATGCGCGGCAAGCTTGGCCGCCTGTACCGAGGCCTCCGTTTCCGGCATCGGCGGCATGGGCGCGCGTATCCAGTCCAGCCCGAATGCCACGCCGCTGGCAGCCACCACCAGCACGGAAAAATAAAACAGCAGCGACGCCGCTTGTCCGGGACGTGACGCCATCAGCCGGCACCAAACTCATCATACCCGCCCGCTATGGCGGGCTCAGGCGGTGAACTTCGTCAAGATCGCAGCGAGGCGCAAGGCATCGGCCGGCGCCGCACTCGTCTGATCGTTATCGAAGTATATATACACGTTCCGGCCGCTACGGCGCCATGCCGCGATCCGGCGCGCCCATTCGCGCAGAACGGTGTCCGAATAGTGGCCTTTATAGGCGCCAGCGGGGCCATGCCCTGCCCGACCTGAGAGAGGTGACAGATCGTACCGGGCACATGGGTAACACTTTTCGCCATTTGGCGGGAGGTATTGATGCCGTGGGACGAGTGTTCGGTAATGGAGGAACGCCTGGGCTTTGTGGCCCGCCTGCTGGACGGGGAGGCGATGAGCG
>JARRNI010000392.1:0-4948 GCA_037385125.1 Pseudolabrys sp. | reverse complement strand
CCGCCGGCCCAGCCGATGAACGACAGCCCGACCGGGCAGCCGCCGAGCGTGCCGATGGGCAGGTTCATCTGCGGCAACCCGGCCATGCCGGCGGTGCAGGTGAGCCGCATGACGCGCGACCGGTAGTGGTCCAGCTTGTCCAGCGTGTCGTCGACGCGCGGCGCCACGCAGGGCGCCGTCGGCAGCGCCAGCACGGTGCCCGGCTGCACCGTCTGCAGGATGTGATCGCGCGCTTGCGCCTTCACCTTGCGCGCCGCCGCCACCTCGGCCGCGCTCACCCGCGAGGAATATTCGATGCGCTCGCGGATGCCGGGCCCCATGGCCGGCCGCTCGCGGGTGACGAAATCGCCGAAGGTCTGCCACACCTCGTAGCCTTGAATCACCCGGAACGCCTCGCGCCAGGGATCGAAGCCCTCCAGTGAGATGCGCGCGTGCGCTACCGGCGGCAGGTCCTCGATCATGAACTCCAGCGCGGTACGCAGGAAATCGGCCACGTCCTCGTCGGCCTCGGCGAAGGCGTCTTCCAGCGCGATCAGCCGCGTGATCCTGCCCGGCACGCGCCGTGCGTCCAACAGCACCGCGCCGACATTGCGGAACACGCCGGGGCTCGCCGCGAACCAGCCCGGTACGTCGAAACTTTGTGCCATCGCCTGCACGCCGGAAAGATCGATGCGGTTGTGGGTCGGCCGCAGGCCATAGAGTCCGTTGAGCGCAGCCGGAATGCGTACCGAGCCGCCGGTGTCGCTACCCAGCGCGAAGTCGCAGGCGCTTGAAGCCACCGCCGAGGCCGAGCCGCTCGACGAGCCGCCCGGCAGTCGCCCTGGCGCGCGCGGGTTGACCGGCGTGCCGTAATGTTCGTTGGCCCCGGTGACGCTGAAGAAGAATTCGTCGCAGATCGTCTTTCCGATCACCGTGGCGCCGGCGTCGAGCAGGCGCTGCACCACGCCGGCGGTCGCCGTGGCGGTCGCGTGCGTCTCCAGCCAAGTAGGATTGCCGCAGCCGGCGGTGTAGCCGGCCACGTCATACATGTCCTTGATCGCCGCGGTCAGACCGGCCAGCGGCCCGCTGCTTGCGCCTTGTAACGGCGCGGCCAGATCGTGCGGCACGAAGGCCGAGCTGTAAAGCGGGGAAATCACGTCGGTCATCGCCCTTCCTTTATAACGGCCGGCGCGGCTGGCGTTCCCTCCCCCTGAAAGGGGGAGGGACAGGGTGGGGGTCATCGTATCGCTGACCCCCACCCGCCCGTCTTCGCTTCGCTCAGCCGGGCGACCTCCCCTTGCAGGGGGAGGTAAGAAAGAAAGTCAAGGCGCCTTCGGCCCGGCCTTCATGAACCAGTCCGCGATCTGCGCGCCGGTCCAGAACAGCACGTCGCGCTTCCTGCTGATCTTCTGGAAGATCTGCCGGAAATACTTCGCCCGGTGCGGCGCACCCATGATGTAGGGGTGCACCGAGATCGCCATCACCCGCGCCGAGCCCTTGGCGTCCTTGTAGATCTGCTCGAACTGGTCCATCGCCCGCTCGTAGAACTCGCTCGCCTTGTGGTGCTGGATCAGCATCATGGCGACGTCGTTGCATTCCTGCGTATAGGGAATATTGAGGATGGGCTTGCCGCGGGTCTTTAGCCAGACCGGCTGATCGTCCACCACCCAGTCAGCGACGTAGTTGTAACCTTCCTCCGCCAGAATGTCCGGCGTCTCCCAGGTCTCGGTCAAGCCGGGGCCGAGCCAGCCGCGCGGGCGCTTGCCCGTGACGCGCTCCAGCACCTCGGCGCTGCGCTTGATGTCGACGCGCTCGTTCTCCACCTTCTGCAAGTTGCGCTGGGTGAAGCCGTGCCCGATGAACTCCCATTTGCGCTGCACGCAGACCTTCACCAGGCCGGGGTAAGCGTCGACCGCCACACCGTTGATGTTCATCACGCCGGGAATCTTGAACTCGTCATAGACCTGCAGCAGCCGCCAGAAGCCGACCCGGTTGCCGTATTCGTGCCAGCACCAGTTCGGGATGTCGGGCATGGGCGCGCCGCCGGCCGGCGGGGTGAGCACCGTGCGGGGCATGGTCTGGGTCGGGTCCCATTTCTCGACGTTGGTAATGGTCCACACCACCATGCGCGCCCCGCGCGGCAGCTTGAGGGCTTTGCGTTGCGTGATCGGCGAATAGGCGAGGCGGTCGTTCGGCAGCATGCCGACCGGCGGCTTGGGGAAATTCATGGGGTGCGTTCCCGGGCTTCTTGGCAAACCATTCAAGTCTTGCAGGTGCGCCCGATGTTGTACAGACCGCGGCGAGCCGCTGAAGCGGCCCACCATGTTGTCCCGTGCGGGCCTGCCTTTTATGTTGTGGACGGATGAATACGCTTGCACAGCTTCTGGATGCACAGCGCGCCGCTTTTGCGCGCGGCGCGCCTGGCTACGCCCAGCGCATGCAGGCGCTCGCGACCTTGCGCGACGCGGTTCACGCGCGCGAGGCCGAGCTCCTCAAGGCGGTTTCCGAAGACTTCGGCGGCCGCACGCATGAAGACACGCTGCTGCTGGAGCTCTTCCTGCTCTACGATCAGATCAGGCACGCGCGGCGCCACCTGAAGGGCTGGATGCGGCGGCGGCGGGTGCCAAGTAGTTGGTTCCTCCAGCCCAGCCGCGCCTTCTATCAGTATCAGCCACTCGGCGTGGTCGGCGTCATTGGTGCCTGGAATTATCCGATTCTGCTGACGCTGGGCCCGATGCTGGACGCGCTGGCCGCCGGAAACCACGTGATGCTCAAACCGTCGGAGATGGCGCCGCGCTCGGCCGAGGTGATCGCCGGGATCGTCGCGGCAGCCTTCCCGGCGGACTATGTCACTTGCGTCACCGGCGGCGCCGACGTGGCGCACGAGTTTTCCGCTTTGCCGTTCGGTCATTTGTTCTTCACCGGCTCTACCCGCGTCGGCCGGATGGTGATGGCGGCGGCGGCGCCGAACCTGACGCCGGTGTCGCTCGAGCTGGGCGGCAAGTCGCCGGCGATCTTGCACGAGAGCTATCCTCTTGGCCGAGCGGTCGAGCGCGTGATGAGCGCGAAGCTCTACAATGCCGGGCAGACCTGCGTTGCTCCGGACTACGTGCTGCTGCCGGCCGGCCGGGAGGCGGCCTTCGAGGAGGAGGCGCGCCGGGTCGTGGCCCAGCTCTACCCGCGGCTTATCGATAACGCTGACTGCAGCCGTATCGTGAACGCGCGGCACTACGATCGCCTGACGGCGCTCATCGACGGCGCCGCGGCGAGCGGCGCACGCGTGGCGTCGATCAATCCTGCCGGCGAGCCGGTGGAGGCGGCGAGCAGGGTGTTCCTGCCGACCCTCGTCTTCGGGGCGGATGCGGCCACGGCCCTGATGCGGGAAGAAATTTTCGGGCCGATCCTGCCGGTCATCGCCTATCGCACGCTGGACGAGGCGATCGCTTCTGTGAATGAGCGGCCGCGGCCGCTGGCGCTTTACTATTTTGACGAAGACGGTGCCCGCGTCGACCGGATGCTGGCGGCGACGATGTCCGGCGGCGTCACAGTGAACGACTGCCTCTACCACCTGGCGCAGCATAATCTGCCGTTCGGCGGGGTGGGGCCGAGCGGCATGGGCCACTACCACGGCTTCGACGGCTTCCAGACGTTCTCGAAGAAGCGCGGAGTGATGGTGCAGCGGCGCTGGAGCGCGACGGCGCTTCTGCGCCCGCCCTACCGGCGCAAGCGCTGGCTGATCCAGCTGCTGCTGCGCCTCGCCCGCCGGTAAATGGCTGCGTGTCCCAGATGCGGTGCAGGGTGCAGCATGAGCGCGGAACGCGCGAAATGGTGCGCCGCTGATCCGGGACCCCCGGTTGATGAAAGCGCAACAAAAACCGGGGTCCCGGGTCAGCAGCGCATCGCTTCACTTCGTTGCGCGCTGCGCTGCGTCCGGGACACGTAGCTTACGTTGGCGCCTGTGCGTTTTTGCAAAGACGGACGAAAGGGATTTGGGCCTCCCTAAACTTTCGCCACGCCCTTGTACCAGTCCAAAACCTGCGCGCCGTTCCAGTGCAGCACGCCCTTGTGCTTGTTGACGTGCTCGTAGATCGCTTCCAGGTATTTGATGCGGTGCGGCTGCCCACTGATATAGGGGTGGATGGCAAGCGCGCAGAACTTGGCTCGCTGCTCGCTCTCGGCATAGAGCCGGTCGAACTGGTCGATCGTGCGATTCAAGAGATAGTCACTCTCGTGATGCTGGATCAGCATCATCGGGATGTCGTTGAGCTCGAGCGTATAGGGCAGCGTCACCAGCGGCCCGTTGGCGGTTCGGATCACCGTCGGCTCGTCGTCGTAGACCCAGTCGCCGATATATTCGATGCCGGCGGCGGTGAGATGGTCCGGCGTCTCCAGCGTCTGCGTCAGTCCCGGGCCGAGCCAGCCGACCGGCCGCTTGCCGGTGAATTTCTCGCAGATATCGAGCGTGCGCTTGATCATGACCGGCTGGTCTTCCACCTTGTGGATCGGCCCCTGCTCGTAGGCGTGGCCCATAAACTCCCAGCCGTCGTCGCGTGCGGCCTGCGCAACGCGCGGATAGTCCTCGCAAATGCGCGCATTGGCCGACAGCGTCGGCTTGATGCCGAGCTTCTGGAACAGCTCGTGGAAGCGCCAGCAGCCGACCCGCATGCCGTATTCGTGGAAGGCCCAGTGCACCACGTCCGGCATCAGCGCCGCGCCGGTCGGCGCCGGCAAGAGCTGCCGTGCCATCGGCTTTGCGATGTCCCAGACCTCGTAATTGACGATGGTCCAGAACACGATGCGCGCGTCGCCCGGCAGCTTGAGCGGTTCGCGGTCGACGATGGCCGAGAAGTCGGCGCGCTCGCGCGGGATCATGGTCATGAAAGGCTTCCTCTTACTATCCCCATCACCCTGAGGAGCGAGCGAAGCGAGCCTCGAAGGGCGACGGCCAATGTACTGCCGAATTCGGCCG
>JARRNI010000391.1:0-4964 GCA_037385125.1 Pseudolabrys sp. | reverse complement strand
CACTGTTCATCGCTGAGCCAGAAAAGATTGGATCGCATCGCCTCGCTCCGAATCAAACACCCAGAGCGAATCAGCAACCGATTCACACAGCAACAATTTTATTGGGTCTTGGCCCTAATCTTGCGCGACTCGTGCCAGAATTCGCGTCGCGGCGCCGAATTTGCGTCCGGCCGCGCCCGTTCTCCAGCCTGCCCGATTCACTAGAACGGGTTCGAGAGAGGCCGTCATGAATGTTCACCAGCCGACCCATATGGACAAGGCCGCCTTCCTCGCCTGGGCCGAAGGCCAGGAGGGACGCTTCGAGTTGGTGAAAGGGCGTGTCGTCATGAGGCCGGGTGTCTCGCGGCGGCATGGGCTTATCGTGGGCAATCCCTACATGGCCCTACGCAGCCAACTCGACCCGCAGCGCTGGCAGGTCATCGCCGAATTCGGGCTCGATGCCGAACCGGAGACGCTGCGTTACCCGGAGATTGTCGTTGATGCTGCCGGCGGAGGCGGCAAGGATTATACGGCGACCTCACCGGCATTGGTGGTGGAAGTGCTGTCGCCATCGACGGCGGCTATCGACCTCGGTGACAAGGCCGCGGAATATCTGAAGCTGCCGACAGTAGAGGCCTATCTGGTGTTCAGCGAGGACGAGCCCAAGGCGTGGGAGTGGCTGCGCGGCGCCGACGGCTTCGCGCCCGGTCCTCAAGTCGTGGCGGGCGAGGAGCGCACCGTTCGTATCGAAGGCCTGGCCGTCCACCTGCCGCTGGCGGCAATCTATGCCGGCCTGCCGGCGGCGTGAATTGCGCGATCCGATCAGCGCGAAGCCAGCGCCGGCATGATCAGGAAACGCAAAGGGCCGGGAGAAATCTAGGGCCATCTGCTTTGTTGTCAGAATTCGGGTCGCAACGCGGCAATCGGTTGCGTAAGCTTCGTTCATGAAATCCGAAACCATCTACTGCGGCATCGGCGGCTGGACTTATGAGCCCTGGCGCGGTGTATTCTACCCTAAGGGCCTGCCGCACGCGCGCGAACTCGGCTACGCGTCCGAGCGCCTGACCTCCATCGAGGTCAACGGCACCTTCTACCGCACGCAGGCGCCCGCCACCTTCCGCAAATGGGCGGCCGAGGTGCCCGACGGCTTCGTCTTCTCGCTCAAGGGTCCGCGTTACGCAGTCAATCGGCGGGTGCTGGCGGAAACCGGCGACGCGATCAAGCGGTTCCTCGACTCCGGCGTCACCGAGCTGGGCCCTCATCTCGGTCCCCTGCTCTGGCAATTCGCGCCCACTAAGAAATTCGGCGAAGCCGACTTCGGCGCCTTCCTCGAACTCTTGCCCCCGACCTTCGACGGCCGCGAGCTACGTCACGTCGTCGAAGTGCGCCACGACAGCTTCAAGACGCCGGCCTTTGTCGCACTGCTGCGCCGGTTCGACGTGCCGGTGGTGTTTGCTGAGCACGCGGCCTATCCGGCCATCGCCAACGTCACCGGCAACTGCGTCTATGCGCGCCTGCAGAAGGGCCAGAAGAAACTGAAAACGGGCTATCCGCCGAAGGCGCTGGATGTGTGGGCTGAGCGCGCGAAAACCTGGGCGCAAGGCGGCGAACCGTCAGACCTTCCCCGCCTCGACAAGGGGCGCGCGAAAAAGCAGCCGCGCGACGTCTTCGTCTATTTCATCCACGAAGCCAAGGTGCGCGCGCCGGCTGCGGCCCTGGCGCTGATCGAACGCGTATCGTCGGGAAAAACGAGTCCAAGATGAAAACGACCACCGACGAAAGAGGCGCGGGTACATCCGCCGTCGCCTGTCTCGTAGTGGCCGTCGGACGAACGGAGCGGCAGCGCTTTCCCGCTCGCCACTTGCGCCCGATATAGCGGGGGCGCATGTCAGTGTTGTGACAATACTATGCATTCTTTGTTTACAATTGGTTACGAGCAGGCCAAGCCGGCCGCGGTGCTGAATGAGCTCAAGCGTGCGCACGTCGATCTCCTCATCGACACGCGCGCGGTGGCGGCCTCGCGCCGCCCCGGCTTCTCCAAGCGCCAGCTCGCGGCCGCCCTCGACGAGGCCGGCATCAGCTACCTTCATCTGCAGAAGCTCGGCACCCCGGCGGAAGGGCGCGCCGCCGCCCGCGCCGGCGACACCGACACGCTATGGCGCATCTACGACAAGCACATCAGGAAGCCCGAGACGCAAAAGGAACTGGCCGAGCTCATCAAGCTCATCAAATCGGGGAAGCGCATCGCCCTGCTCTGCTACTGCCGCGACCCCAAAACCTGCCACCGCAGCCGTATCGCGGCCAACGTCAAAAAGCGCATGCGCGTTAAGGTCGAGGACCTGATCCCGCCGCTGTTTTAACCTCCTGCCCAGGGCCGTTGTGGCCATCCTTGACCTAGATCAAGGTGCTTGGTTGCGCGAGTAACCATCCTTTTCGGACTTCGCTCAACGCCGGGAGGAAACATGCTCAACCGCACCGAGAAGCCGGAAACGGCGGCCAATCCGGCAGTCAAGGACATCAAGAATTTCATCGCCGGCGACTATGTCGGCGCCAACAGCGGCCGCAGCTTCGACAAGCGCTCGCCGGTCACCGGCGCGCTGATCGCGCGCGTCGCCGAGGCCCGCGAGCCGGAAGTCGACGCCGCGGTCGCGGCCGCCCACGCGGCGCTCGACGGTCCCTGGGGGCGCATACAGCCTGCCGAGCGCGGCGACCTGCTCTATGCGCTCGCCGAGGCGATCAACAAGCGCTTCGACGATTTTCTTGCGGCGGAAGTGGCCGACACTGGCAAGCCGGTGAGCCTGGCGCACCATATCGACATCCCGCGCGGGGCTGCCAACTTCAAGGTGTTCGCCGACACCATCAAGAACGTCGCGACCGAATTCTTCGAAATGCGCACGCCGGACGGTGCCGGCGCCATCAATTACGCGGTGCGCCGGCCGGTCGGCGTGGTGGGCGTGATCTGTCCCTGGAATCTGCCGCTGCTGCTAATGACCTGGAAGGTCGCCCCGGCCCTGGCGTGCGGCAACACGGTGGTGGTGAAGCCGTCGGAGGAGACGCCGCAGACCGCGGCGATGCTCGGCGAGGTGATGAACGCGGTCGGCATCCCCAAGGGCGTCTACAACGTGGTGCACGGCTTCGGCCCCGACTCCGCCGGCGAGTTCCTCACCCGGCACCCGGGCGTCAACGCAATCACTTTCACCGGCGAGACCCGCACCGGCGCCGCCATCATGAAGGCCGCCGCCGACGGCGCCCGTCCGGTGTCGCTGGAGATGGGCGGCAAGAATCCGGCGATCGTCTTTTCCGACTGCGATTTCGAGGCGGCGATCGAAGGCACCATGCGCTCCTGCTTCGCCAATTGCGGGCAGGTCTGTCTCGGCACCGAGCGCGTTTATGTGGAGGGGCCGCTGTTCGAGAAATTCGTCGCCGCCATGAAGGAGCGCGCCGAAGGGCTCAAGCTGGGCGCGCCGGACGACGCGGCCACCACCATGGGCCCGCTGATCAGCCAAGAGCACCGCGACAAGGTGCTCTCCTATTACGAAAAAGCGCGCGCGGAAGGGGCGACCGTGGTCACCGGCGGCGGCGTGCCGGACATGCCGGCGGAACTCTCCGGCGGCGCCTGGGTGCAGCCGACTATCTGGACCGGCCTCTCAGACCACGCTGCCACTGTCACCGAGGAGATCTTCGGTCCCTGCACCCACATCGCGCCGTTCGACAGCGAAGAAGAAGTGATCAAGCGCGCCAACGCGCTCGATTACGGCCTCGCGGCCTCGGTGTGGACCAGCAATCTTGCCCGCGCGCATCGCGTCGCCGGGCGCATCGAGGCCGGCATCGTCTGGGTCAACAGCTGGTTCCTGCGCGACCTGCGCACGCCGTTCGGCGGCATGAAACAGTCCGGCATCGGCCGCGAAGGCGGCGTGCATTCGCTCGAGTTCTACACCGAGCTCAAGAACGTCTGCATTAAGTTATAGGGGAGAGACATGGCCAAGATCATCGGCGCGGTCGCCGCTTCGCACACCCCCACCATCGGTTTCGCCTACGACCGCCACAAGCAGAACGATCCGGTCTGGAAGCCGATCTTCGAAGCGTTCGAGCCGGTGCAGGAATGGCTCGCCGCCAAGAAGCCGGACGTGCTGTTCGTCATCTTCAACGATCACGTCACCTCGTTCTTCTTCGACCATTATTCCGCCTTCGCGCTCGGCATCGGCGACTCCTATACGGTGGCCGACGAAGGCGGCGGCGCCCGTTCGCTGCCGCCGGTCAAGGGACACACTGGGCTTGCCCATCATATCGGCGCCTCGCTGGTGGCCGACGAATTCGACATGTCGTTCTTCCAAGGCAAGCCGCTCGATCACGGCTGCTTCTCGCCGCTGTCGATGATGTGGCCGCATGAGCCGCAATGGCCGGGCGCCATCGTGCCCTTGCAGGTCGGCGTCTTGCAGTTTCCGATTCCCTCGGCGCGGCGCTGCTACAAGCTCGGCCAGTCGCTGCGCAAGGCGATCGAGAGCTATCCGGAGGACCTAAAGGTCGCGCTGGTCGCCACCGGCGGCCTCTCGCATCAAGTGCACGGCGAGCGCGCCGGCTTCAACAACACGGCCTGGGACGAGCAGTTTCTCGACCTGATCGAGAAGGACCCGGGGGCGCTGACCCGCATGCGGCTCGCCGATTACGCGCAGCTGGGCGGCATGGAAGGCGCCGAGGTCATCATGTGGCTGGTCATGCGCGGCGCGCTGTCGGCGAACATCAAGTGCCTGCACCGCAGCTATTACCTTCCGTCGATGACCGGCATCGCCACCGCGGTTTACGAGAACCAGGCGATTGAGCCGATGGCGGACATCCAAGCCGACTATCGCCGCCACATCGGCCATGAGCTCGCCGGCGCCGAGGCGTTGGAAGGCACCTATCCGTTCACGCTCGCCCGCAGCGTGAAGAGCTACCGCATCAACAAGTTTCTGCACGACCTGATCAAGCCGGAGTACCGCGCACAA
>JARRNI010000390.1:0-4980 GCA_037385125.1 Pseudolabrys sp. | reverse complement strand
GATTTTGTTGAAAAAGTCGGTAGTTGCGGCGCATGAGGTTTGCTGATTCAGTCACGGCTATAGCTAGGACTGACGCTCATGATGGGACATCGGCAAGTCGAGCAGGCTTCGTTGTTCTATGAGTTCTCGCTGGAAAAGCATGTTCCACCTGACCATCTGCTGCGCTCGATAGACAGGTTTATCGAGCTGGATCAGGTCAGGCGCGAACTGGCGGGCTTCTATAGTCACCTCGGGCGGCCTTCGATTGATCCCGAGCTGATGATCCGGATGCTGATCGTCGGCTACTGCTTCGGCATCCGCTCGGAGCGGCGGCTCTGCGAGGAGGTCCACCTCAACCTGGCGTACCGCTGGTTCTGCCGGCTCGGACTCGACGGCCAGGTGCCCGACCACTCCACCTTCTCCAAGAACAGGCACGGCCGCTTCCGGGAGAGCGACCTCTTCCGCCGCGTGTTCGAGACGGTCCTGCGCCGCTGTATCCGCGAGCGGCTGGTCGGCGGCGAAGGCTTCGCGGTCGACGCCAGCCTGATCAAGGCGGATGCCAACCGGCAGAAGGGCATCGAGGGTGATAAGGGCCTGCCGCCGGAGGCCACTAGCCGAGCGATCGACGAGTATCTGGCCGTGCTGGAGGATGCGGCCTTCGGCGCCGCGACCGAGGTCACGCCCAAGTTCGTCTCGCCGGCTGATCCGGCGGCGCGCTGGACCGGCGCCCATGGCGGACAGGCCTTCTTCGCCTATTCGACCAACTATCTGATCGACGCCGAGCATGCGGTTATTATCGACGTTGAAGCGACCACAGCCATTAGGCAGGCCGAAGTTCTGGCCGCCAGGCGCATGATCGAGCGCTCGATGGATCGCTTCGGCCTCTATCCCGCCCGGCTCATGGGCGACAGCGCCTATGGCTCGGCCGAGATGCTCGGCTGGCTGGTCTATGAGCACGGCATCGAGCCGCACGTGACGGTGTTCGACAGGTCAACCCGCAAGGACGGCACCTTCTCACGCGACGACTTCACCTACGATCAACAGCACGACGTCTACCGCTGTCCTGGCGGCACGGCACTGCGGACGACCGGAACGCTCGTGAACGACAGGACGACGATGCTCTACACTGCGCTTCAACGCGAATGCGCGGGATGCGCCCTCAAGCCCAGGTGCTGCCCGAACACGCCGGCACGCAAGGTGCCGCGCTCGATCCATGAGGGCGCGCGCGACATGGCTCGCCAAATAGCCAGATCATGGGAAGGCGCCACGTCTCGACGGCTCCGTAAGAAGGTCGAAATGCTGTTCGCCCATCTCAAACGCATCCTCAAGCTCGACCGCCTCAGATTACGAGGACCGACCGGCGCTCACGACGAGTTCTTGCTCGCAGCGACCGCCCAGAACCTCAGGAAACTGGCGAAGTTGGTGCCGCCACCGAGCCTCAAGCCAGCCTGAGATCAAGGAGGGATGATTGCGATGCCTCCGCGCGACGACATGCGCCCGATCTACTGCGCTCTATTGACCGACTTCTTCAACAGAATCGGTCACAAGCGGCCGAGCTAGCCGATTTCGTCTGTCGCCTCATATCCGCTTCGCACCGAAATCCGCCCCGGACCAATACGCCTCAGCCACTGCGTTATGGATTCCGGGTCCGCCCGCTTCGCCCCTGCGGGCATCAGCGTACACCCCGGAACGACGGAGAAGCGCGTGCCTCCTCAATCAACCGCGCCGTCGCCTCCTCGATCTCGCCCTTGAGCCGCTGGAAGAAAACCTCCCGGTCGAGCCCCGGCGCGATCGAGTCGAGGATTTCCACCACCACCTTGCCCGGCCGCAGCTTGAGCGAGCGGCGCGGCCAGAACAGGCCGGAATTGAGCGCGACCGGCACGCAGGGCACGCCCTCCGCCACGTAGAGCTGCGCCACGCCGTGCTTGTAGCGCGGCTCGGCGCCCGCCGGCCGCCGCGTGCCTTCCGGGAAGATGATGAGCTGGCGCCCGCGCGCAAGCTCGATGCGCGCGCGCTCGGTCATGGCGGTGAGCGCCTGCGCGCCGGCGCGGCGGTCGACCGGCACCATGCGGCCCTTGACGGTGTACCAGCCGAAGATCGGGATCCATTGCAATTCGCGTTTGAGGATGAAGGTCGGATCGTCGAACAGCGGCAGCAGCGCGAAGGTCTCCCAGGTCGACTGGTGCTTGGCCGCCACCAGGACGGCGCCGGGCGGAATCTTCTCGCGCCCGCGGATTTCGTAATCGAGCCCGACCACCGCGCGCAGCAGCAGCAGGTTGATGCGGCCCCAGGTCTTCGCCACCCACAGGATGGCGCGGTAGGGCATGAAGAAGGTCGGCAGCGCCAGGATGAGCCAAGCGACCGTGTTCAGATAGAACAGCGCGTTGAAGACGAGCGAACGGGCGAGCGGCACCGGCGGGTCCTCAATAGGCGCCGTCGGGATCGATGCGCATGCGTAACTGCGCGAACAGGTATTTCAGGTATTCGCGGAACAACAGGCGGGCGGTGCTGGGGTTGGACCACCAGGGATCGCTCTTCACCGTCTTCGAGATGACGGGGTAGGCGATCAGCTTGGCCTGCGGCAACTCATGCCGGATCTCGGTCATGGCGCGCGGCATGTGCCAGTTCGAGGTGACGACGATCAGCGAATTGAAATTATGCTCGCTGGCCCAGCGCTTGGTCTGCAGGGCGTTGCCGAAGGTATTGAGCGCGGAACGGTCGAGATCGATGCAGCACTTGAAATACTTGGTGTAGAGCGGCGTCAGCCTGGCGATCTGGCTGGCGCGCGTCTTGCGGTAGACGCCGGTAATCAAGAGGCGTTTTCCCCGCTGGTCCGCCAGCAGCTCGATGGCGTCGGGAATGCGCGCGGCGGCGCCGGTCAGCACCACAATGCCGTCGGCCTGGTCGTCGAGCTGCACCTCCTCGGTCGGAATCTGCCAGACGAACCAGAAGAAGCCGCAGGCCAGCAGCACGGCGGCAGCCGCGCCGACTAGCACGGTGAGAAGGCCGATCCAGCGTACGAGCCCCGACCACATTCTAGCGTCCAAATTCCTCAAGCTCGATCACGGTGCGTCCATGACTTTTGCACGTGCATGATCTTATCCGAAAACCGGTTCCCACCCCCGATCAAGTCGGGAACCGGCTTTTTCGGGATCATGCGCTATTCGATCCCTTCCAGCGTGCGGTTGACGGTGTGGCGCGAGGTCAGGGCGGTGACCAGCGCGATCAGCACGATCTGCGCCAGCATGGCGGCGTAGCCGCCGAGCCCGATCGAGAAGGTGCCGAACAGCACCGCGGTCTGCTCGCCCGCCGCCGTGCCGGCGAAGCCGCGCGACAAGAGGCCCGCGACCGCGAACAAGAGCACCGCGATGCCGCCGCCCAGCACGCCGCCCTGCAGGCCGAGCATCAGGAAGTGCCGCTGGAAATTGCCGGCGATGAAGCGGTTCTTGGCGCCGACGAAATGCAGGACCTCGATCACCGGCTTGTTGGTCGCCATCGCGCCCCGGGTCGCAAAGGTCACCGACAGCACGGTGGCGGCCACCACCAGCGCCAGGATGAAGATGCCGCCGGCCACCGCGGTGCCGGCCATGGCGCGCATGCGCTCGATCCAACCGCGATGGTCGTCGAGCACGGCGCCCGGCACCTGCTCGCTCAGGCTGTGGCGCAACGCCCCGATATCGGGCGCGGCGCCGGGCGCGATCTTGACCACGATAAGGCGCGGCACCGGCAGGTCGTCGAGGCTGAGCCCGGTGCCGAGCCACGGCTCCAACAGCTTGTCCGATTCCGCCTTGGTGTAGGGGCGCACGGCGCCGATGCCGGGGAAGCCGCGCGCCAGCGCCGCCGCCTTCTGCACGTCGGCGTCCATGTCGCGCCCGGGCGCCGGGATCACCTGGATGGTGACCTCGCGCGAGACCTCCGATTGCCAGTCGCTCGCCGCCGTGCCGATCAGGATGACCGCGCCGGTGGTGAGCGAGGCAAGGAAGGACATGATGGCGACCACCGCCACCAGCGCGCGTCCGGAAATCGAGTTGCGCGGCACCAGCGGCGTCTCGAAGCGCGGCATCGGCCCGGCCGGCAGCCGCGGCGTGGCGGTCAGCTCGCTCGTCGCGGAATCGTTCATGCCCCTCCCCGGTCGTTGAGCTCAGTCATAAATGTGCAGCCGTCCCTCGTGCAGCACCAGCCGGCGCGCATCGTACTGGTCCATCAGCCCGATGTCGTGGGTGGCGATCACCACCGAGGTGCCGGACTTGTTGAGCTCGATGAACAGCCGTAACAGCCGCTGCGCCAGCGACGGATCGACATTGCCGGTCGGCTCGTCGGCCAACAAGAGCTGCGGGCGCGCGATCACCGCCCGCGCGATCGCCGTGCGCTGCTTCTCGCCGCCTGACAGGACCGGCGGCAGCGCCCACATGCGCTCGCCCAGGCCGACCCAGTTCAAGAGCTCGACCACTTCCTCGCGGTAGCTGTCCTCCGGCCGCCCCATCACGCGCAGCGGCAGCGCCACGTTCTCGTAGGTCGTCATGTGGTCGAGCAGGCGGAAATCCTGGAACACGATGCCGATGCGCCGGCGCAAGGTGGCGATGGCGTCCTTCGACAGGGTGGCGACATCGTGGCCGAACTGCGTGATCAGCCCGCGCGTGGGCTTGAGCGACAGGAACAGCAGCCGCAGCAGCGAGGTCTTGCCGGCGCCGGACGGGCCAGTGAGAAACTGGAAGGAATGGGGGTCGATGCGGAACGTGAGGTCGCGCAGGACCTCCGGCCCCATACCGTAGCGCAAGCCTACATTCTCGAATCGGACCACTCCCGTCTCCGATTGATCCCTTGGGCCGGTGAGCGGCTGGGTCGGCATCCCCGCGAAGCAGCCCCCGAAAACCGTCCGCGTCCCGCAAGCCGAGCCTAGAACCGTGCTTTTACAGCAATAATGCGGCGCCGCCATAGCGGATGGAACGGGAAAACGGCGGCTTTCCCCCGCTCACAAAAGGGCGCGATGGTTTCCGGTCC
>JARRNI010000389.1:0-4982 GCA_037385125.1 Pseudolabrys sp. | reverse complement strand
AACGCGGCACGGCTCACAGGCTGTTTGCCTCCTCGACCGAACGAGACGCCTTCCTGCTCGGCTTCGTTCGCGACTACAATCGAACCCGCCTTAAATGCCTCGGATACCTCGCCCCGCTCTAAGCCCTGGCTAATCTTCCGGGACCAAACACGCAAGCGGGGCATCCAGTAAACACTGGCTTTGCAATCGGCAGCGACGCCGGGCGTACTGGATCGCCCGCCCGCGCGGCCGATGACACCGTCATTGGTTCCGCAGCGCCTCTGCCTCGGCGTAGAACCGCTTCTCCCAAGCCTTCTGGTTGTCGAGCCCTTCGCGAATGAAGGGAGTGAACGGCGCCAGGTGCAGGAGCAGCCAGTTGAGCAGGCGCGCCGGCTGGCGCAGCGGCTTGACGAAATCGACGAACAGCACGACCCGGGTATGCGGCGTGAGGTTCCAGGCCTCATGCTCGTAGGCGTCGTCGAACACCACCGCCGCGCCCTCGCGCCAGCGGTAGAGCCGGTATTCCACCCGGATGCCGAGCGCGTCGCGCGGCTCCGGCACGATCAGTCCGAGATGCAGCCGCAGCACGCCGTTGTAGGGCCCGCGATGCGGCGACAGATGCTTGCCGGGCTCCAGGATGGAGAACATGGCGGTGACCAGGCCGGGGATCTTGCGGCAGGCGGCAAAGGTGTGCGGGCAGGCGGCGATATTGGCCTCGGAGCGGAAGCCGTAGCCGCAAAGCAGGTAGGTCTTCCAGCCGCGGTCGGTGCTGATGCTGGCGACGTCGCTCGACAGCTCGTGGAAACCGGGCAGCTCCTCCTTGCGGGTCAGCACGCGCTCGAGCTCGGCGCGGATTTCGGGGTAGGCGCGCTCGATCTCCGCCACCCAGGGAAATACCGCCTTGTCGTAGACCGGCGGGTTGCCGACCATGCTGCATCTGACATTAAGTCGCTCGACCAAAGCCACCACCCGCATGAAGATGCGCGTCGTGAGACTCGGCCGCGTCATCGGCTCGAGGCCGGCGGTGGCGAAGCGCTGGGCCGGCTGCTGCTCAAACGCTCCGGTTTGGGGCCTACTGCTCACCCGGCGACTCCATCACGCGCATAATCCCGAAAAGTGGCTACCGGTTTTCGGGCAAGATTATGCGCACAGCAAAACGCGTCCCGCCGGCACCATAACAATTCCGACGGTCAACCAAAAACCACCGCGCCCCCGTGGCCTCGCGCCGCAGGGCGCGCTATCGTGGGCACCAACCCGGGATAACGCTGATGCCGCGCGCGATCGCCCTGACCATCCTGCTGCTCGCCGGCCTTCTGCTGCCGGCGGCAGGCCCGGCCGCCGGGCTGCGGGTATCGCATTATGCGGCCGTGCCGCCGGTGGTCGGCCCGCATCCGCTGGTCTGGCGCTATAACGGGCCGCCGCAGCCTCTGCCGTTCCCGCGCAGCGAGCGCGCGCAATCGGCGTGGGCATCGGGCGCCTGCTGGAGCGAATGCGGCTCCTATTGCGCTTGGCACCTGAACGGCTGCCTGCACCACGACAGCCAAGGCATTTGCATCCTCTACAGCGCCGCCTGCGACCGCTATTGCCAGCGCGCCTGCCGCGACCGCGGCGGGCCGTTCCTGCCGATCGATTAGAGCGGCCGCCCGGCGATGAGCGACGCGCGCGCTGTCTATGCGCCGATCAACACGCTCAAACCGGTCGTGGGCGATATCTGGATCGTCGACGGGCCGGTAATCTGCTACGGTTTTCCCTGGCCGAAAATGCCGTTCCCGACGCGCATGACGATGATCCGCCTGGCTTCTGGCGATCTGTTCGTGCATTCGCCCACGCCGCTGACGCCGGCGCTGCGCGCGGAGATCGAGCGGCTGGGGCCGGTCCGCTTCATCGTCGGGCCGAACCGCATCCACTATTGGTGGATTCTGGAATGGCAGGCGGCGTTCCCCGAGGCAAAGGTCTATCTCGCGTCGCGCATCAGGGAGCAGGCGAGGGGGCGCATCGATTTCGAAGCCCTGCCGCTCGACAAGGAGAGCGGTTATCCCTGGGATGGCGAGATTGCCACGCTGCCGATCGCCGGCGGCTTCATGACCGAGGTGGAGTTCTTTCACCGCGCGAGCCGCACCCTCATCCTCACCGACCTCATCGAGAATTTCGAGGCGGACAAGCTCGGCTCGCCGTTCATGCGTTTCTTGATGCGGATCGGCGGCGTGGCGGCGCCGCACGGCGGCACGCCTCGCGACCTGCGCCTGACCTTCACCTGGCGGCACAAGGCAGAGCTGCGCAAGGCGGTCGAGACCATGTTGTCCTGGAACCCCGAGCGCGTCATCATCGCGCATGGGCGCTGGCATGAGCGCGACGGCGCCGCGGAGCTGCGGCGGGCATTTGGGTGGTTGCTCAAGGATTGATTTTGGTTGTCTAACTTCCTTTTAACAAGGGATGGTTACAAGCCCGTCGAAGTGGCAAGATCGTCTCAATAGTCGTGGAGTCTGGGATGAATGATCCTCGAGACTACCAGAATCTTGCAGCCTATCGCCGTTGCATGGAACGATTGACGAGCCGGTGGGCGCGCTTCACCGAAATGCGCGCCGACCGCCTGCGTCACGGCGGAGAAACCGAGCGAGTGGCGGAAGCGATCCTCGAAGACCTGCTCACCGAGGTACTCGACTGGTCAAAAGGCGATATCGAGTACCAAATCGAGTTCGCCGATATCGTTCTGAGTAAGAACCTCGTCAAATACCTCATGATCGAAGTGAAACGGCCGAGAACGCTGTGGCCGGGACGGCAGGCGCTGCCGGATGCGATGGGGCAGGCACGCCGCTACGCCGACGAACAGAAGATTGTGAGCATTGCCGCGAGTGACGGCCGCTTTCTTTATGCGGCCGATATCGAAGCAGGGACGCCAAAAGACCGCGTTCTTATCGACCTAACATCGGCCAATGCGCCGCCCGGTCTTTGGTGGCTCAGTGTCCATGGAATCTATCGCGTCTGCGACGAGCCGGCGTCATGGCCCGTCATGCCCAAGCTCGAGGCTGAACCTCTGCGCGACGATGCGGACACCGACCTGCTGCATCCCAAGTACAAGCTGCCTGCCATGTGCTTTGCCTATGTCGGAGATGCCAACGATCCGCGCACCTGGAGGCTTCCCTACCGGACGGCCGACAGGAGCATTGACGCCAAGCGTCTGCCAAAAGCGATCCAGGCGCTGCTCAGTAACTACCGCGGCGCCAAAGTGACCGGAATTCCCAGCCCGCCATTTCCGCGATACTGCTGACCTTGGCGCGCGCGGCGGCCGGCGCCGGTAATAAAATGCCGGCGGCGGCGCCGTCACCGGCAAAGGCTTACCGTGAGCTCGCGTGTGCTCGAGCAGCAGGGACTTTCTCTTGCAGGGTCCGGGGGAGCACCCCACCAGGCCGCTAAGTAACGTTGGCGGCAACGCGCATTCCGCTAGCTGAAAATCCACCAGTTCCAGCCGCCGTCATTGGGGCCGCCTGTGCATTACGATATACCCTGCGCAATAGGGGGCGATTACCCACCCATGCCTTCCAACTATTTTGCAACTCCCAGCAGTTTTTCCTTGCAACACTTCCAAAGAAGCGGTTTGATTACTCGCTAAGCGAACGGCGTGACACCGTCTGATGGCGGTCCGGGGCAGCGCAGTGTTCGAAACATCCAAGACAATACTCGCTTGATTTGAGCAGGGCCGTTGGCGAGCGGCCCTGTCGGTGCACGTGCGCACGAAAAGTGCGCTCAAGACGCAGCAAGGGAGGACATTATGGTCAGCCTGCGTGTGAATGGCGAGGAGCGGACGTTCGACGGCGATCCGACGATGCCGCTCATGTGGTACCTGCGTGACGAGCTCGGCATGACGGGCACGAAGTTCGGCTGCGGCGTCGCACTTTGCGGCGCCTGCACGGTGCATCTCGACGGCGAGGCCGTGCGCTCATGCGCCGTTCAGATGGGCGACGTTGGCGGCAAGTCGGTCGTCACCATCGAAGGCCTCGATCCGCACGGCCAGCACCCGGTGCAGGTCGCCTGGCGCGATTACGGCGTGCCGCAGTGCGGCTACTGCCAGGCCGGCCAGATCATGCAGGCGGCGGCGCTCTTGAAGAAGACGCCGGCGCCGACCGACGACGAGATCAAGAACGCGATGTCCGGCAACCTGTGCCGCTGCGGCTGCTATCAGCGCATTCACGCGGCCATCCGTTCCATCGCGCAGGGAGCGTGACATGACCCATCACCGCAGCAACGAACGCCCCATCATCACCAATGTCAGCCGCCGCGGCATGCTCAAGGGCGTGGTCGCGACCGGCGGCCTCATTCTGGCGGCGCAGTTCCCCGCCGTCCGCGGCGCCTTGGCCTATCCGACCGGCGCCTCCGCCATGCCGCACGGCGTGGTCAGCGATCCGCACGTCTTCGTCTCGATCGCGCCGGACGGCATCGTCAGCATCGTCGCCCACCGCGCCGAAATGGGTAACGGCGCCGCGCGCACTTCGCTGCCGATGATCGTCGCCGACGAGCTCGAGGCCGACTGGTCCAAGGTCCGCATCGTGCAGTCGCCGGGCGACGAGAAGAAATACGGCAACCAGGACACCGACGGCTCGCGCAGCATCCGTCATTTCATCCAGCCGATGCGGCTGTGCGGGGCCTCCGCGCGCCACATGCTGGAGCAGGCGGCCGCGAAACGCTGGGGCGTCGACATCTCCGAAGTCGAAGCGGAGAACCACGAAGTCGTGCATCGCGGCTCCGGCCGCAAGCTCGGCTATGGCGCGCTCGCCAAGGACGCGGCCAAGCTGCCGACGCCGCCCGCCGACAAGGTGAAGCAGAAGGACGAGAAGGCCTTCCGCTACATGGGCAAGGGCAATATCGGCATCGTCGATCTCTACGACATCACGACCGGCGGCACGACCTACGGCCAGGACGTGAAGCTGCCCGGCCTGATGTTCGCGGTAGTGGCGCGGCCGCCGGTGGTCGGTGGCAAGGTGAAATCCTACGACGCCAGCGCGACC
>JARRNI010000388.1:0-8309 GCA_037385125.1 Pseudolabrys sp. | reverse complement strand
CGACATGTCCGGCGGTGAGCGCCAGCGCCTGCTGCTGGCGCAGGCGCTGGTCGGATCGCCGCGGCTGTTGCTGCTCGACGAGCCGCTCATCAGCCTCGACGCCCGCCACCAGGAAGTGGCCATCGAAACCGTTCGCCACGTTTGCCGCGAACGCGGCATCACCGTCCTGTTCAGCGCCCACGAGCTCAACCAGCTGCTCGGCACGCTCGACCGCGTGCTCTATCTCGGCAACGGTCAGGCGGCGCTCGGCACCGTCGACGAGGTCATCACCGCGCCGGTGCTGTCCAGGCTCTACGGCACCGACATCCACGTGGTGCATGCCGAAGGCCACATCTTCGTGATGTCGCATGGGCGTGACGTGGAGCATGCCGAGCATTTACACGACCATGGACACCATCACTGACATGTTCGCCTATGAATTCATGCGCAACGCCTTCGTCGCCGCCGGCATCGTAGCGGTGGTGGCGGGGTTGACCGGCTATTTCCTGGTGATGCGCGGGCAAACCTTCGCCGGCCACGCGCTCTCCCACGTCGGCTTTGCCGGCGCGACCGGCGCCGGGCTGATCGGGCTCGGCGCCATCTGGGGGCTGATCGGGTTTTCGCTCGCCGCCGGCATCGTCATGGGCGTCATGAGCGAGCGCATCAGCAGCCGCGACGTCGCCATCGGCGTGGTGCTGGCGCTGGCGCTCGGCTTCGGCCTTTTGTTCATGCACTACCACACGGCCTTCGCCAGCCAGGCGACCGCACTGCTGTTCGGCAATGTGCTGGCTGTCGACCGCGGAACAATCGCGATCCTCGCCGTCCTCGCGGTCGTCACGCTGCTGGCGCTGGCCGCCATCATGCGGCCGCTGATCTTCGCCAGCCTGCAGCCGGAACTGGCGGAAGCCAAAGGCGTGCCGCTGCGCTTCGTCTCCACCGCGTTCCTCACCATCGTGGCGCTGGCGGTAGCGGCAGCCGCGCAGATCGTCGGCATTCTGCTGGTGTTCACGCTGATGGTCGGCCCGCCGGCGGCGGCGCAACGGCTGACCGGCGGCCTATGGGCGGGCCTCGCGCTCGCCGCGGGGCTGGCGCTGCTCGAGGCCTGGGGCGGCCTGACGATCGCTTATTACACCGACTGGCCGGTGAGCTTCTGCATCGCGAGTTTAAGCGCGCTCGGCTACTTCGCCGCGCTCGCAACGCCGCGCCGGTCCGTGCTAATCCCTGAGCATGAGTGAACCGAAACGTAGCATCTGCATCGGCGAAGCGAGCGTCGCCCTCGCCCGCGGCGCCGACGGCCGCTTCACCCTGCAATACGACGGCGACACCTTCAACACCGCCATCTATCTGGCACGCGCCGGCCTCCCCGCCGCCTTCGCCAGCGCGCTCGGCGACGATCCTTATTCCGACACTATCGTCGCACTGGCGCAAGCCGAAGGCGTTGCTACCGATCTGGTGCTGCGCTGCCCCGGCCGCCTGCCGGGTCTGAAGCTGATCGGCGCGACGGCCGAAAACACGCGCACCGATTCCTGGGAAGGCCAGGCGCCCGCCCGCGAGCTGTTCGAGCTGCCGGGCTGGAGCCGCCTCGCCGAGGCCATCGCCGGCGCCCGGCTCGTCTATTTCACCGGCATCACGCTTTCGCTCTATTCCAACGTCGGCGTCGGGCGCCTGCTGGCGGCGGTCGAGCTCGCCCGCGAGAACGGCGCTCGCGTCGCCTTCGATCCGAACTTCCGCCCGCGCGGCTGGAAGGGCGACCTCTCCCGCACGCGCACCGTGTTCGCCGAGACGCTCAAGCGCGTCGACATCGTGCTGCCGGCCTATGACGACGAGGCGGTGCTGTGGGGCGACCCGAGCCCGGAGGCGACCGTCGAGCGGCTGCAGGCCTTCGGCGTCAACGAGATCGTGGTGAAGAACGGGCCGAACAGCGCGCTGATCGCGGCTTCGGGCAAGCGCGAAGTGGCGCCGGTACCGGAAGTCGTGGTGCCGGTCGATGCGACTGCGGCCGGCGACGGCTTCAACGCCGGCTATCTGGCCGCGCGTCTTGCGGGGCGCGGCGCGCTGGAAGCGGCGGAGGCCGCGCACAGACTGGCAGCGCAGGTGATCTGCCAACCGGGGGCCATCATGCCGCGCGCCGGCGCGGCGGTGCATTAGGCGGGACCGTCTCGCGACGACGGGTTCACCGTTGCGCGGCGGCAGCCGGCGCGGAAGCGACGAGAGTACCGGGCCGCGGACCGGCCGCACTCAGCGCCAATACCGCGACCACCGCCAGCAGGATCGAAGCATAGACCGGGATCATCACACCGGTCAGCCTGCGCGCAGCCGCCTTATCCTCGGCGGAAAGCGTCACGTGGATGTGGTGGCACATCATTCGCTCCCTCGCGTATCGCGGGCACCACCCATGCTAACCGCTCCGACGCGGCATGTCTGCCGGGCAGTTGACCGCATCGGGCCCGCTGGATAGGTTCCCGGCGCGACGGGGATGGAGTTCCCCCGCTAACCGCCGCGCAGGCTGATGACTCCTATCCGCACAACCTTGGCGGCAGGAGTCGGCGTGCAAGGCGGTTTCGTGCTTCTCACGGCGCAGCAGCGCCCATGGCTACGCGTGACCGCCGGGTCGTGTTTGTCCGTTCTCGTTTCTTTGCCTCGGCTCGGCCGCCACAGCCAGGACGCTCGCGATGATCGCTGAATATTTCTGGATCGCAGTCGGCAGCGCGCTCGGCGGCATGGGCCGCTATCTGTTCTCTGGTCTGGCCGCCCGCCTGATCGGCGAGACCTTTCCTTGGGGCACGCTGATCGTCAACGTGGTCGGCTCCTTCATCATCGGCTTCTTCGCCACCCTGACCGGCCCCGACGGCCGCCTGTTCGTCGGTTCGGCGGCGCGCCAATTCGTGCTGGTCGGCTTCTGCGGCGGCTACACGACGTTCTCCTCGTTCAGCCTGCAGACGCTGAGCCTGATGCAGGACGGCGAATGGACCTACGCCGGGCTCAACATCACGGTGTCGGTGATCCTCTGCCTCGCCTCGGTCTGGGCCGGCTACGCGCTCGCCGCCGGCCTGAACACGATGAAATGGGTGTGACGATGCAGATTCCGCGCGATGCCGTGCTGCTGCGCATCTTCTTCGGCGAGGACGACAAGTTCGAGGGCCTGCCGCTATACGAGGCCGTCGTCAAGAAGGCGCGAGAGATGCACCTGGCCGGGACGACCGTGTTTCGCGGCGCGGCGGGCTTCGGCCATTCCAGCCGCATCCACACCACCAAGATCCTGCGCCTGTCGCAGGATCTGCCGATCATGGTGGAGATCGTCGACGAGAAGGAGAAGGTCGACGGATTCCTGCCGGTGCTCGACGGCATGATGTCGAGCGGCCTGGTCACGCTCGAAAAGGTGCAGGTGCTGCAATACGGCAAGCCGGGCGAGAACAACAAGTAAAGCGCATCACTCCATCGGCCGAAGCCCAAGCTTGTCGAGCAAGGCCATGTCGCGGTCGCGGCCGGGATTGAGCGTGGTGAGCAGCTTGGGCCCGTAGAAGATCGAGTTGGCGCCGGCCAGGAAGCAGAGCGCCTGGCACTCTTCGCTCATGTCCTCGCGCCCGGCCGACAGCCGCACCACCGAGGCCGGCATGGCGATGCGCGCCACCGCGATGGTGCGCACGAAGTCGAGCGGATCGAGCGGACGCTCCTGGGCGAGCGGCGTGCCTTCGACCCGCACCAGCATGTTGATCGGCACGCTTTCCGGATGCACGGGCAGGGAAGCGAGCGCGGCGATCATGCCGGCGCGATCCTCCTCGCCCTCGCCCATGCCGACGATGCCGCCGCAGCAGACGTGAATGCCGGCGTCGCGCACAGCGCCAAGCGTATCGAGGCGGTCCTTGTAGGTGCGGGTGGTGATGATCTCGCCGTAGTATTCCGGCGAGGTGTCGAGGTTGTGGTTGTAATAGTCGAGGCCGCTGTCCTTGAGGCGCCGCGCCTGCGCGCCGGTCAGCATGCCGAGTGTGACGCAGGTTTCCAGTCCGAGCGCCTTGACGCCCTCCACCATGGCGCAGACCCGGTCGAGGTCGCGCTCCTTGGGCTCGCGCCAGGCCGCGCCCATGCAGAAGCGCTGGGCGCCGGCCTGCTTGGCGGCGCGCGCCTCGGCCAGCACCACCTCCAGGCTCATCAGCTTTTCGGCCTTCACGCCGGTGTCGTATTGCGCCGCCTGCGGGCAATAGGCGCAGTCCTCCGGGCAGCCGCCGGTCTTGATCGACAGCAGGGTCGAAATCTGCACCTCGGCGGGGTCGAAATTCTCCCGGTGCGCCTGCGCGGCGCGGAACATGAGCCCGGGAAAGGGCAGCGCGAAAAGGGCGGCCACCTCATCGCGCGTCCAGTCGTGGCGAGGCATGTTCAAGTCGCCCGCAGGGGGCGTAGTGTCGTGGGCTAGAGCCATTGCTGACGATCTCCTGACGGTCTCCCGATGCGCCGGCGAGCGGCACAGGAGCGATGCTGTAGCGCAATCGGCGGGCCGGGCGAAGCCGATTTGGGCCGCAATTTCGTCCGATTGAGCCGGCATGGGCCGACGTGGTAGCGTTGGGCCAAGGAGCCAAAGTCGGATAACAGCAATGAAACGGATAGCAATCGCGATACTGGCGCTGGCGTTCTTGGTCGAGCCGGCTTTCGTTTACGCGCAGCAGAGTGACCAGGATGCAAGGGAACGGGCCGCCGAGAAGAAAAAAGAAGAAGATAATCCTCTTCTGAAGGAATACCACGAGCAGCAGAAAGACAACAATACCAGCGCGTGCTGCGGGAGACCGACTCGGGCGCCGCGCCGAAGAAGGTAGACCCCTGGGCGAACCTGCGCGGCGGCACCAGTTCCAAGCGCTAGCGCGGGCGGGCGGTCCGCAGCGCAGCGGCGGCCCGGCGCCCATGAACGACGACGTATCCCGCGAGGACATCGCACGGATCGAGCAGCGCATCGAGGACCTGCAGGAGCAGGTGGCGCGCTGCCGCAAGCTGTCGCTCGCCGCCAAGGCGGCGATCGCGGCCGGCGTCGCCTGGCTCGCGCTGACGGTTCTCTGGCTGGTGCCGTTCGTGCCGTTCATGCTGGTCGCCGCCATGGCCGCGGTCATCGGCGGCGTCGTGCTGCTCGGCTCCAATTCCACCACCTGGAAACAGACCGAAGCTGCCTTGCGCGCCAGCGAGGCGATGCGGGCCGAATGGATCGGGCGGCTGGAGCTGCGCGTGGTGGAGGAAAGGCCAACGCTGCATTGAGAGGCGACTGCGCCAGGACGTTTTTCTCGCACCCTTTTAAGACCGCCCGCGCGGCGCCGCTTGCGGCCGCGGCCCGCCTTGCTAAAACGGATGCCATGAACGACACGCCCGACAGCCCGCCCGACCGGCTATCGAACGATCCGATGAGTCCGTATTACAACGCCGCTTTCCTGGAGCGCGGCGTCGGCATCCGCTTCAAGGGCCAGGAGCGCACCAATGTAGAGGAATATTGCGTGAGCGAGGGCTGGATCCGCGTGGTGGTCGGCAACACCAAGGACCGCCACGGCAACCCGCTGACCATGAAGATCAAGGGGCCGGTGGAGCCGTATTTCAACGAATAGCGTCGAGCGCCGCCGGCGCACGCGGGACGCGGCGCTACGGCGCCGGGAATTTCTTCGGCAGCACCGTGGCCGCGAGCGACTGGCGGCCCTTGCTCACCGCAATGATGCTGACCGATTTCGCGGGAATGCGGCTGCCGCCGCGATAGCTGATGGTGCCGGTCACGCCGGGAAAATCATGGGTCACGGCCAGCGCCTGGCGTACGGCCTGCGGCTTGCTGCTGCCGGCGGATTTGATCGCTGCCATGATAAGCCGCGCCGCGTCGTACCCGAGCGCGGCGAAAGCGTCCACCCGCTTGCCCGGATAGGCTTTTGCGAAGAGCTTGCGGAACGCCTGCACGCGCGGGTCGGGATTGTCGGCGCCGAGATAGGCGTGGGTGGTAAAATAGATATGATCGGCCCGCGCGGCCTGTTGCCAGGCGGCGCCGATGTCGAGCCCGTCCCCGCCGACGATCGGCGCCGCGACGCCGGCGCCGCGCAAAGCCCTGATCCCGGCAACAACATCGTCGGGCTGTGCGGCGAAATAGACCAAGTCGGCCTTCGGCAGTCCCTTCGCCGCGCGCTCGATGGTCGCGAGCGTGTAGGGCCGCACCATCAGCACCTTGCCGCCGAGCTGCTTGAAGCGGGTCTCGAAATAGCCATGCAGCAGCTGGGCGTAGGTCGAGGCCCGCTTGTAGAGCACCACCGCCGTGCGCGCCTTCAGCGTGTCAACCGCGAACTCGGCAGCGGCGGCGGCCTGTTCGTTGTCGCCGAAGCAGGCAAGGAACAGGTAACGCGGCACTTGGTGCGGCAGCTTGGGCGAAGTGGCGCCGGAGGTGAGAAAGACGCGCCGATGCTTCGCAGCGACGGGCGCCGCCGCCAGCACCATGTCGGTATCGGAAAGGCCGATTAGGCCGGAGATGGATGGCTGCCGCTTGAACAGCGCCGCGGTCTCGCGCGCGATCACCTTCGGCCTGGTGCGGCCGTCGCGCACAATGAGTTTCACCGGGCGGCCGAGCACGCCGCCCGCCTTGTTGGCCTCGTCGACGGCGAGCCGCGCGCCCCGGGAGGAAGGGATGTCGAGATTCTGCTGCCCGCCGGTGAGATTGTAAAGCGCGCCGATGACGATCGCGCGGTCGGCGGCCAGCGTATGGGCGCTGCCGAATACGGATGCGGCTGCCATGATGGCGCAGGCGACCGCGCGGCCCCAACGGCCGACCCCTGATCGCGCATGCTCCGCCGGACGGTTGACTATCATGCCGCTAGAATCGCATGAAGCCCAGGCCAGCGCCAGCCGCCCCCGGCCGAGGCGCCCGCCCCCAAGCGGTGGAGGGATAAGGAGAGTTACTCCGCCGCCATCTGCTGCGGCACCGCCTTCTCCACCCGCGCGGCGCAATATTTGAACTCGGGGATTTTGCCGAACGGATCGAGCGCCGGGTTGGTGAGCTTGTTGGCCGCCGCCTCGAAAAAGGCGAAGGGGATGAACACCACGCCGTCGGGGATGGCGTCGTCCTGGCGCGAGCTCAATTCGACCGTGCCGCGCCGGGTCGACACCCGCACCAGGTCGCCGGGCATGATGCCAAGCGCTTGAATCGTGCCGCGCGACAGCGCCGCGGTCGGCCCCGGCTCGAGCGCGTCGAGCACGCTGGCGCGCCGGGTCATGGCGCCGGTATGCCAATGCTCGAGCTGGCGCCCGGTGGTGAGGATGAAGGGGTATTCGATATCCGGCGTCTCTTCCGGCGGCTGCAGCTTCGCTGCCACCAATCGGCCGAACCCGCCGGGGCGCGGGAAGCCCTTGTCGAACACCACGTCGCGGCCGGGCTTGTCGGGCGCATCGCACGGATAGGCGACGGCGCTTTCGTGCGCGACACGATCCCAAGTGATGTTATCGAGCGAAGCCATGAGCGAGGCCATCTCGGCATAGATATCGTGCGGGCCCGCATAGTTCCAGTTCATGCCGATGCGCTTGGCGATCGCGGGCAGCACCACGTCGGCATAGGAGGCGGTCTCGGTGAGGAAGAGGTCCTGCACCACGAGATGCTCTAGCGCGGCCAGCGCCTCGCGCGCGTGGTTGAGGTCGGGATCGGACATGGCGGGGTTCTCGCCTAGAATGTACATACCCTTGATCTGGCCGGCATGGATGGCGTCCATGATCTCAACTACGGTCAGGCCTTCCTTCTTGTCGAGCGTGACGCCCCAGGTCTTTTCATACTTGGCGACGGTGTCGGCATCCTCCACCGATTTGTAGTTCGGATAGAACATGGGGATCAGGCCGGCGTCGGACGCGCCTTGCACGTTATTTTGCCCGCGCAAGGGATGCAGGCCGGTGCCCGGACGTCCGACCTGGCCGGTGATCAGCGCCAGCGCGATCAGGCAGCGGCAATTGTCGGTGCCGTGGGTGTGCTGTGACACACCCATTCCCCAGAAGATGATGGCGCTTTTGGCGCGCGCATAGGTGCGCGCCACTTCGTGCAGGGTGTCGGCGGAAATACCACAGATCGGCGCCATCTCGTCGGGCGTGAAGTCCTTGATGTGCTCCTTGAACTGCTCGAAACCCTCGACATAGGTCTGCACATATTGCTGGTCGTACAGGCCCTCGGTGACGATGACGTTGAGCATGGCGTTGAGCATGGCCACGTCGGCGCCGTTCTTGAACTGCATCATGCGCCAGGCATGGCGCTTGAGCGCGTTGCCGCGCGGATCCATGACGATCAGCTTGGCGCCGCGCTTGGCCGCCTGTTTGAAGAAGGTGGCGGCCACCGGATGGTTCTCCGC
>JARRNI010000387.1:0-5004 GCA_037385125.1 Pseudolabrys sp. | reverse complement strand
GACGTGCGGCGCGAGCCGCGCGGACCGCAGATCTTCCTGTCGCGCACGCATCCGCAGTTCACCGCCAAGCTGTTCGCGCAGGAGGTGCCGGAAATCTACGACGGCATCGTCGAGGTGAAGGCGGTCGCCCGCGATCCCGGCTCGCGCGCCAAGATCGCCGTGATCTCGCGCGACTCCTCGGTCGACCCGGTCGGCGCCTGCGTCGGCATGCGCGGCTCGCGCGTGCAGGCGGTGGTGAACGAGTTGCAGGGTGAGAAGATCGACATCATTCCGTGGTCGCCGGACATCGCCACCTTCGTGGTGAACGCGCTGGCGCCGGCGGAAGTGGCCAAGGTGGTGCTGGACGAGGAGAAGGAGCGCATCGAAGTGGTCGTGCCCGACCAGCAGTTGTCGCTGGCGATCGGGCGGCGCGGCCAGAACGTGCGGCTCGCGTCCCAGCTCACCGGCTGGGACATCGACATCCTCACCGAACAGGAAGAGTCCGAGCGCCGCCACGCCGAGTTCGAGAACCGCACCAAGGTGTTCGTCGAGGCGCTCAATCTCGACGAGGTGGTCGGCCAGTTGCTGGCCTCGGAGGGCTTCGGCTCGATCGAGGAACTGGCCATGGTGGACGAGAAGGAAATCTCCTCTATCGAAGGCTTCGACGAGGAGACCGCGCGCGAACTGCAGGAGCGCGCGCGCGAATATCTCGACAAGCAGGAGGCCGAGCTCGATGCCCGGCGCACAGAGCTGGGCGTCGAGGACGCGCTCAAGGAAGTGCCCGGCGTCACCAGCAAGGTGCTGGTCGCCTTCGGCGAGAACGACGTGAAGACCGTCGAGGACCTCGCCGGCTGCGCCACTGACGATCTGGTCGGCTGGACCGAGCGCAAGGACGGCGAGGTGAAGCACGAGCCGGGCTTCCTCGAAGGCCTCGGCGTTTCGCGCGAGGACGCCGAGCAGATCATCATGCAGGCGCGCCTCAAAGCCGGCTGGGTGACCGAGGAAGAGCTCAACCCGCCGCCGGCAGAGGAAGTGCCGGCCGAGGCGGGCGAGGCGCAACCGAGCGCTTAAGGGAAGGAGAAAGACCGGCCGATGCTGGCGACGACGCAGGCGAGCGAGCTCGATCGCGGGACCCACAGTTCCGGGAGCGAGCGCCAGTGCGCGCTGACGCGGGCGGTCAAGCCGGTCGACGAGCTGATCCGCTTCGTGGTCTCGCCCGCCGGGGAGGTGGTGCCCGACGTCAAGCGCAAGCTGCCGGGCCGCGGCCTATGGATCAGCGCTGAACGGGCCGCGGTCGAGCAAGCGGCTCGGCGCAACGTGTTCGCCCGCGGCTTCAAGCGGGCAGTGCGGGTGCCGCCGGGGCTGGCGGCGCAGACCGAGGAGATGATGGAACGTTCCGCGCTCGAGGCGCTGGCGATTGCTGGCAAGGCGGGCTTGGTACGCGCCGGTGCCGCCAAGGTGGAGGCGGCGCTTGCGCGGGACGACCTGGCGGCGCTGATCCACGCGGCGGACGCCGGCGGCGACGGCACGCGCAAGCTTAATGCCGCCTTGCAACGCGAAATGCAGGAGAAATCTCGCGAAATCGCGATCATCGACATATTTACCGGCGGACAATTGGATTTGGCATTGAGCCGCCCAAATGTGGTACATGCAGCCCTGCTTGCCGGGCCCGGAGCCAGCACTTTTCTCGCGCGCATAGCGCGTTTGAAGCGGTTTCGGACCCCCGCTGCGGCCACCGCAAACGCGTCGGCGGACGGCGCACGAGGATGAAGTTCGGAATGAGTGAAACGAAGAATCCTGGCGAGAAGAAATTGGGCGTTTCCGGCGGCAAGCTCACGCTGAAGCCGCGCACGGAGACGGGCGTGGTGCGCCAGAGCTTCAGCCACGGCCGCAGCAAGCAGGTCGTGGTCGAGAAGGTAAAGCGGCGCAGCATCGGCGCGCCGGCCGAGGCCAACCAGGAACCGGCGCCGGCCGAGGCGCCCGCCAAGCGCGGTGCCAGGACGGCCGCCCGCGGCGCGCCCGCCGCCGAGACGCCGAAGCCGTCCGGCGTCGTGCTACGCACGCTCACCGAGGAGGAGCGCGCCGCACGCGCCCACGCGCTTGCCGACAGCCGTGTGCGCGAGGCCGAGGAGCGCAAGCTGGCCGAGGAAGAGGCCAAGCGCCGGGCCAGCCGCGAGGAAAGCGAGAAGACCGAGCGCGAGGCTGCCGAAGCGCGCAAGCGCGAGGAAGAAGAGCGCCGCAAGCATGAAGAAGAAGCCAAGCGCAAGGCCGACGAGGTCGCCAAGAAGCGCTTCGGCGAGGAAGAAGCCAAGCGCGCGAGCGCCGGCGGCGCCGCGGCTCGCCCGGCCATCGAAGCGGAAGAGGACGAAGCCCCGCGCACCGCCCGGCGCGGCGCCGGCCGCCCGGCTGCGCCGTCGCGCCCCGCGCCGCGCGCCGGCGGCGAGAAGCAGCGCGGTCGTCTCACTTTGGCGAACGCCTTGCGCGCCGACGAGGTGCGCGAGCGCTCGGTCGCCTCGTTCCGCCGCCGCACCCAGCGCCTCAAGGGTCATGCCGCCAACGAGCCGAAGGAAAAGCTCGTGCGCGAGGTCACCATTCCGGAGACCATCACCATCCAGGAACTGGCTAACCGCATGTCGGAGCGCGGCGTCGACGTGATCCGCCTGCTGATGAAGCAGGGCCAGATGGCGACCATCAACGACACGCTCGATGCGGACACCGCCCAGCTCATCGCCGAAGAGATGGGCCACACCGTGCGCCGCGTGGCGGAATCGGACGTGGAGGAAGGCCTGTTCGATGTGCCGGACGCGCCGGAGAGCCTCAAGCCGCGGCCGCCGGTGGTCACCGTCATGGGCCATGTCGACCACGGCAAGACGTCGCTGCTCGACGCCATCCGCTCGGCCAATGTCACCGCCGGCGAGGCGGGCGGCATCACCCAGCACATCGGCGCCTATCAGGTGACGGCGCCTTCGGGCGCAGCCGTCACCTTCATCGATACGCCCGGCCACGCGGCATTTACCGCCATGCGTGCGCGCGGCGCCAAGGTGACCGACGTCGTGGTGCTGGTGGTCGCAGCCGACGACGGCGTCATGCCACAGACCATCGAGGCGATCAATCACGCCAAGGCGGCCAAGGTTCCGATGATCGTCGCCATCAATAAGATCGACAAGCCGGACGCCAATCCGAACCGCGTGCGCACCGATCTGTTGCAACACGATGTGCAGGTGGAATCCATGGGCGGCGATGTGGTGGACGTGGAAGTCTCCGCCACCCAGAAGCAGAACATTGACAAGCTCTTGGAGATGATCGGCCTGCAGGCCGAAATTCTGGATCTCAAGGCCAATCCCGACCGCGCTGCCGAGGGCACCGTGATCGAGGCCAAGCTCGACCGCGGCCGCGGGCCGGCGGCGACCGTGCTGGTGCAGCGCGGCACGCTGAAGACCGGTGACATCGTGGTCGCCGGGGCCGAATGGGGCCGCGTGCGCGCTCTGGTCTCCGATACCGGCGAGACGGTGCTCAGCGCCGGCCCCTCGACCCCGGTCGAGGTGCTCGGCTTCTCCGGCACGCCGGACGCCGGCGACCGCCTGGCGGTGGTGGAAAACGAAGCGCGCGGGCGCGAGATCACCGATTACCGCTCGCGCCAGCGCCGCGACAAGATGGCCGCGCGCGCGACCGGCATGCGCGGCTCGCTCGAGCAGATGATGGCGCAGGCCAAGACCGAGGGCCGCAAGGAATTCCCGCTGGTGGTCAAGGCCGACGTACAGGGCTCGGTGGAAGCGATCGTGGGCGCGCTGGACAAGCTGGCGACCGACGAAGTGGCCGCGCGCGTCCTGCATTCCGGCGTCGGCGGCATTTCCGAGTCGGACGTGACGCTCGCCGAGGCGTCGGGCGTGCCGATCATCGCCTTCAACGTGCGCGCCAACAAGGAAGCGCGCGAGGCGGCCGAGCGTGCCGGCATCGAAATCCGCTACTACAACATCATCTACGACCTGGTCGACGACGTGAAGAAGGCGATGTCCGGCCTGCTCGCGCCCACGCTGCGCGAGACCATGCTGGGCAACGCGCAGATCCTCGAAGTCTTCAAGGTCTCCAAGGTCGGCAACGTGGCGGGCTGCCGCGTCACCGACGGCACCGTCGAGCGCGGCGCAAATGTGCGGCTGATCCGCGACAACGTCGTGGTCCACGAAGGGAAGCTCTCGCAGCTCAAGCGCTTCAAGGACGACGTGCGCGAAGTGGGCTCCGGCATGGAATGCGGCATGGCCTTTGAGAACTACCAGGACATGCGGCAGGGCGACGTGATCGAATGTTACCGGGTGGAGCAGATTCAACGCTCGCTGTGAGTCCGAGTCTCACGGCGCAGGTAAGGACGCTCCATCATTTTCCACCGTCATGGCCGGGTTTGTCCCGGCCATCCACGCCTTGCTCCAGGAAGCAAGACGTGGATGCCTAGCACACAAGACCGGGCATGACGATTTGAAAGAACGCTATGGCACGCCACAAGCACCACCACCGCGACTCATCGCCCGGCGGCTCGCAGCGCCAGTTGCGCGTCGGCGAACTAGTACGGCACGCGCTGGCCGACATGCTGGCGCGCGGCGACGTGCACGATTCCGTCATCGAGGGCCATCTCATCACGGTGCCGGAGGTGCGCATGAGCCCGGATCTCAGGCTCGCCACCATCTACATCATGCCGATGGGCGGGCGCGACGCGGAAGCGGTGGTCGCCGCATTCGAGCGCCATAAGAAATTCCTGCGCGCCGAGATCGCCCACTGCATCAACCTGAAAGTCGCGCCTGACATCCGCTTCCGCATCGACGAGCGCTTCGACGAAGCCGAGCGCATCGACAAGCTGCTGCATTCGCCGGAAGTGGCGCGGGATTTGAAAAAGGAAGACGAGTGAGCCAGGACGAATTGAACAACCTCGCTCGGCCTCATGCTGAGGAGCCGCCGAAGGCGGCGTCTCGAAGCATGGGGCCGCCCCCATCCTTCGAGACGGGCGATGCGCGCCCTCCTCAGGATGAGAGCGGA
>JARRNI010000386.1:0-5011 GCA_037385125.1 Pseudolabrys sp. | reverse complement strand
CTGGTGTCGCGGGCGCGCCGCATGGGCTGCCAAAACGGGGGCTTCTTCTCGATCTTCAGCAATCCGCCGCGCGCCTGCGGCCCGCTCAACCGGCGCATCGAGCAGCAGCGCGACGCGCTCGACCGCATGCAAAACCAGCTCGAGCAGCTGCACGGCGGCACGGCCGAGCGCGCCGGGCGGCGCCAGTCGCTGCTGATCGCGCTCGCCGACAACGGCTGCGGCCAGCAATACCGCGCCGCCGCGCGCGCCGGCCAGCAAGGCGGCTTCTTCGACCGGCTGTTCGGTGGTGGCACCATCTTCACGCCGGAATCGAACGCGCCGATGGGCGACACCTACCGCACCATCTGCGTGCGCACCTGCGACGGCTATTATTTCCCGATCTCGTTCGAGACCACGCCGGGCCATTTCCGCCAGGACGAGGAAACCTGCCAACGCATGTGCCCGGCCGCCAATGTGCAGCTCTACACATATCACAACCCCGGCCAGGACGTTTCGCAGGCGGTCTCGCTCAACGGACGGCTCTACACCGAGTTGCCGACGGCGTTCCAATATCGCAAGAAGCTCAGCGCGGACTGCAGTTGCCGCCGGCCGGGCGAAAGCTGGTACGAGGCCCTGATCGGCAACGGCGCCGACGCCTCGCTGGCACCGGGCAATACGGTGGTCACCGACCAGAACGGCAAGGCCCAAAAGCAGCCCGGCCAACAGCCACCAGCAGCCGCCGCCAAAGGCAAATCCGCGAAGGCGAGCAAGGGCAAAGCCACCACGCCGCCACCGGAAGCCATGGTGGAAGCGCCCGGCCCTGTCGACAAGACCAAGCGCAAGGTGCGCGAGGTAGGGCCGAAGTTCCTGCCGTCGCATTGACGCGCGCTTAAGGCGGATCGGCGGTCGGTTCCGTGCGCCGGGTCGGGACACATGGTCGGCGTCGGCGCGGTTGGTGAGCTTATTATTCCTATAGGGGCATTATCCGACTGACACCACAAATACGATGTCTAGTAAAGAGCCCGACAGGGCAGCGCAGCCGGGAAGCCCGGCAAGTGAGTTAGAAATCACGCCGGCGATGATCGACGCCGGCGGGGAGACGATTTTGGTATGCGTGGGCGGCGCTAATCTTGGTGGCTACTTTTCTGCCCCACAGTTGGCAGCACAGGTCTATCGGGCCGTGGCAAATTGACGAAACCGCCCAAAGTCCTGTCGAGCCCCCTAACGTACTTTTTTATGGCATTCGCATAATCTCGGTACCATTCACATTCTTGATTGATCTTTTCCGCGTAGCTGTGCCGCGTTTGGGTTCCCAAAAATCGCGCAATATTGATTCAAGCAGAAAGCACTACGGCTGCTAGTTTGATTCTTTCTGTTGCGCACCCCAACAAGCGCTTGCAACGTTTTTATACAGCCGTGGTCATTAGATGGACATCGGTAGGATGCCCACTATAGGTCCGCCGCTCGGCTTTCAATTTTCACTTTTTTACTGACTAAACGCGCCTGGTTTATCGCGAATACGATTGTTGCAAGCATGATGGCGTTGAAAACGCCGACCAATAGCCAAAACTTGATAGCTGCGCCAACGTCTTTCGCGACGGTAAAAACCAAAAACACGATGACGGCATCAACAGTACCCGTTGCCAGGCCCATGAGTATGGCTACGCTCCGCAAAACCGGGACGGCATATTGTTTCCCAATGGGGCGGCGGGACTTTGTAAGCATCTGCCTTATCGGGAGACGTGGGATGTCCGGGCTACGGTTTTTTAAAATTCGGGAGGCCAATCGGTCCCTCCAATTAATAGAAATTACAGCCAGAACCGCAACGATCAAGATACCGGAAATTTGAAACCATTGAATCTTCGCATTGGTCTCGATAAGGCCGGTCATGAATGCACCACCAATGCATCCAACGAGAACAAGCCCCCATAATGAGATTTGCCAGTTTAGACGCTTGAGCCCTCGAAACAATTCTTCCTTTTCGTCAACGGAAACGTCAAATCCCGCACTAAAAATAGTCGGTCTATAGACGTATCGGTCGCCACGCCTCTCGAAATAGAAGGCCTCGTTCCAAAATGCCATGTCTTGTTACCCTGAGAGGCCTGTCCTTCAGCCACTCTAACATTGCACGACAGGTGTTAATGGGCGGTTTAGCAACATATTCGCTGGGCCAAATGTTCTGTCCGCTGTGCAGCAACGCGCCTGAGCCGTCACACCAGTATACAGTGGTTCGTGAACCTATTCGTTGGTCTAGCACGATCTAACCTTAGTTCAATGGACCACCGGAAAAATCCGGTCCTCCATAGGCTAACTTACCTGCGCCATCGGAGCTAAGGCTGACCCACAGAGCATTACGAGTCGCGGGCTCGAACAAAGCGTTGGACACTTGATGTGGATCAACTGGACCTTGGCATTTAGCCCTTAAGTTATTAGTTGGGGAGGGCAGCAGGTACAGAAACGAGCGATGGCGTTCTTCTTCTACTTCATTGTCATTCTATTGAGCGCGGCGAGCGTAATGTTCGGGCTTGATCTCGCGACGTCGCCATTGCCGCGGACTCCGAACTTGCCGATCGGGCGCGTCGACCACACGCCGCCACCAGCGCCTATCAAGCAGGCGCGTGACCACGAAAAACGCACTGGCACACGAGCACGTACCGGGCTCTATTCGACGGGCCCAGGCGCGCCGAAGGGTGAGGTCGCCCAAGAGGCGACCGTCGGCGCTGCGTCGAAGCACGTGTCAAACAAAGAATGGTTGCCGCCGGCTCGGCCGCCTCCTAATCAGCAATCCGTGGCAGCGCCAATTCGGCCCAACGAAAAGAATGCAGCAGCCATGATGGCGAGCAATGCAACCAATCCGCAAGACGCTGGGGCGCAATCGGCAGCGGCGCAGAACGCGGCGCTTTGCAATGTTGAAGCTTGCGACGCAGCCTATCGCTCGTTCCGAGCGTCCGACTGCACCTATCAGCCTTTTTACGGGCCTCGCCGGTTCTGCACCAAGTCCAGCGGTGGGGGCACTAGATCGACGCCTACGCGCAGCCGTCGTTACCAAGAGTCCGAGCGCGTATCGCGGAGCGCGCGCGAACGACATGAAATCGATACGATCACGACTATTGTGCACCAAATGATGCCCAGCGATCAAAGCGATATTGCGGTACAGGACTCGCATGGTCACATCATCATCGTGCGTGGCGGCAGCGCGCGCGCCTATAGTGGCTACGACAGCGACCAATGATTGAAGCTATCGATAGCGGGACACCAGCAATGCGTTTCGCCCGGCCGAGGTAATATTTGGCAAACCGCATGGCTTAAGGGGTCAGCGTTCTCGCCGATGGCAAAAAGAGTGTTGCTGGGAAATCGCGGCGTCTTTGATCCAAATCAAGGCGGCGTGCTCCCGCACGATCGTCACAACTTGCGCGCCAGTTCGGCCAGGCGCAGCAGAAAACGGATATGATCGAGGCCCTCGGCGGCGCATTGCCGGGCGAGCTTGTCGTACTCGCGCAGGAACGTCGGCAGCTTGAGCGCCTCCAGGTGATGGGCGAGCAGAAGCTGGGGCGTATCGGTCATAATGCCGGCCCCGTCAGCAGGCCCAGGTACGTCTTGGCCGACGTCATCGCCACATGGGCCCGCGGTAGATACGGATAGACTGTCATGTCGAGCGTTATGACATGGCTTGAAAGCCGTGACGCTAAGGATCATGATCTTCCGGCCTAAAGGATCCCAGGAAATTACGTCCCGACGAAAGGAAGTAACAGTACAGCGGCCGCAAATGGCCCCTCAGCGTCGATACGCACGCGCATGATAAACTATCCATTCGCAGCTATTGTTATCGTCTATGCCGGCTCCTTTTCATATCTCTATCTGCGATGCAGAGACCGCCTTCCTTTTCACAAGTACCTTTCCAACCACGTTCTCTTGCTCACCCCGCTGAATTTCTTGTTTACCTATTTCACTGTCGGGCGACCTGCAGCGGTCTTTGAACCTGCGTCTCTTCCTGGGCTCGACAAAATAAAAGCAAATTATCCTTGAGCGACTGCCATCAGTCGTCACGCGATCGCGTTTTCACACGACCTCGGTCAAGAGGCGAAGTCGCTGGGCTGCGCGGCCATGTTCGCGCTATGGAAAGCGGACACGGGAATGAGCAGGACTAAGCACCGCTGCAATTCTAATAATCGAACGCCTCGCTCTTGGCCGGCTTGCCGGCAACCAGCGCGGTATCGGGATCGGGCAGCGGCGTGCCCGGATCGCGGAAGCGGTTGGTGATCGGGTAGCGGCGGTCGCGGCCGAAATTCTTCATCGTCACCTTCACGCCGGGCGCCGCCTGGCGGCGCTTGTACTCGGCGATCGCCACCAGGCGCTCCACTTTCATCACGGTGTCGCGGTCGAAGCCGTCGGCCACGATCGCCGCCACCGACTGCTCGCCCTCGATCAGCCGTTCGAGGATCGGGTCGAGCACCGAATAGGGCGGCAGAGAATCCTCGTCCTTCTGGTTCTCGCGCAGCTCGGCGGAAGGCGGCCGCGTCAGTATGTTCTCGGGGATCACCAAGCCGTCCGGTCCCAATGCGCCTTCCGGCTTCCAGGAATTGCGCAGGCGCGCGAGCCGGAACACCTCCAGCTTGTAGAGGTCCTTGATCGGATTGAAGCCGCCGTTCATGTCGCCATAGAGCGTGGCGTAGCCGACCGACATTTCCGACTTGTTGCCGGTGGTCACCAGCATCAGGTTGAACTTGTTGGAAACGGCCATCAGCGTGGTGCCGCGCGCGCGCGCTTGCAGGTTCTCTTCCGCCACGTCGGCCGGGCGGCCGGCAAAGGCCGGCTTCAGCACTTCCATGAAGCCTTCCACCGCCGGCGCGATCGGCAATATCTCGTAGCGTACGCCGAGCGCCTTGGCGCAGGCGGCAGCATCGTCGAGGGATTCCTGCGCGGTGTATTTGTAGGGCAGCATGAGGCAGCGCACGCGCTCGGCGCCCAGCGCGTCGACCGCGATGGCCGCGCTGAGCGCGGAATCGATGCCGCCCGACAGGCCGAGCACCAC
>JARRNI010000385.1:0-7641 GCA_037385125.1 Pseudolabrys sp. | reverse complement strand
GGGTCGATCGGCACATGGCGCGCGTCGGCGAGCTCGACAAAGCTGTTCGCCAGATCGGCGTCGTTGTTGGCGAGCGCCTGTTTGATGCCGCGCGCTGCCACATGGGCGTTGAATTTTCCGTCGAGTGCGCGCGTGGCCAGCCGCGCCGGATCGTCCTTGATGGCGAGTGTATTGCGCGCTTCGATGCCGCGCGGCACCACATAGGCCGCAGCAAGCGCCAGCGCCGCCGCGATCGCCAGCACCGGCCAGACGCGCGGACGACGCACGCCTTGCATCTCTGGCACAGATTCCTCAGCGTCGTGCATATTCTTGCCTCGCACGAAAAGAGGGCGGAACCGCGGCTTGGGGATAACCCAGCCGTACTTCCCTCTCATAAAGCGATAACCAGGCATTTTGACGCGGCTGCCGCCCGCGTTTCGGTAGCCGCGCCTGACAGCTAGGCATGGCGTGGCCTCCCCGCTATGGTGCGCCCCGCTAAGCGTCGGAGCGCGCGAGACAGACGAGGATTACCATGGCCGAGCACGTGATTCCCCATTTCCACAACGATCCGGGCGTGCCGGCGATCGACATCGGCGCCAAGGAATTCATGTGCGTGGGCGCGACCCCGCCGTTCGACCATCCGCACGTCTTTCTTGACATGGGCGACGAGAGCGAGATCGTTTGCCCCTATTGCTCGACCCTCTACCGGTTCGATCCCAGCCTCGATCCGCGTGCGGCCCGACCGCCGGAATGCGCGCTGCCCGCCACCGAAACCGCCTAATCGGCCGGGAGCCCACGGGTGGCGGCCGAGCGTCATGTCATCGTGGCCGGCGCCGGCATCGCGGGCCTGACCGCCGCGGTCGCCATGGCGCGCGCCGGCCTGCGCGTCACCGTGCTGGAGCAGGCGAACAAGCTGGAAGAGACCGGCGCCGGCATCCAGCTCGGACCCAACGCCACCCGCGTGCTGATCGACCTCGGGCTCCGCGAGCGGCTCAAATCCCTGGCGATGACGCCGCAGGCGATCTGCGTCATGTCCGGCGGCTCGGGCCGCGAGATCGTGCGCATTCCGCTGGGGCGAACAGTCGAGCGCCGCTACGGCGCGCCCTACTGGGCCATTCACCGCGGCGATTTGCAGTCAGCGCTGGCTGCCGCGGCCGAGGCCGACCCGGACGTTACCGTCAAGCTCGGCCTGCACGTGGATGACTTCGTCGACCACGTCAAAGGCGTCACCGTGCTGGCGCGCGGCGCGACGCAAGTGATCGAGGAGCGCGGCATCGCGCTGATCGGCGCCGATGGTGTCTGGTCGACGATGGCCGGCCGCCTGCGCGGCTACCGCAAGCCGCAATTCGCCCACCGCACCGCCTGGCGTGCCCTCGTTCCCGCCGAGAGCGTGCCGGAGGAATTCCGCGCACCGCTGGTGCATCTATGGCTCGCGCACGGCGCCCATCTGGTGCATTACCCGGTCAAGGGCGGCCGCGTCATCAACATCGTCGGCATCGTACGCGACGAATGGCGCCAGAGCGGCTGGTCGGCCGCCGGCGCGCGCGAGGAGATCCTGCGCCGGTTTGCGCGCGGGTCCTGGAGTGAAAGGGCGCGCGCGCTGGTCGCGCTGCCCGAGCGCTGGCTGAAATGGGCGCTGTTTCACTCCCTGCATCCCTTTGGCGGCAGCAGCGGGCCGGTCACGCTGATCGGCGATGCCGCCCACCCCATGCTGCCCTTTCTCGCGCAGGGCGCCGGCATGGCGATCGAGGACGGCGCGCTGCTCGCCGGCATGCTCGGGCGTTATTTCGACGGTCCGGCCGACGCGCTGCGCAGCTACGAGAGCCGCCGTCGCCACCGCACTGAGCGCGCGCAGGCCGTGTCGCGCCGGCAAGGCCGCATCTACGGCATGCGCGGGCCGGAGGCGCTGGCGCGCAATGTCGCGATGCGCATGATGGGCGGCGAAAAGCTGCTCGCGCGCCAGGATTGGCTTTATAGTTGGCAAGTCCCCCAAACACTCTAGAGAGCGTGCCCCATGCTGTTTCCCGCATCGACCGCCGGCAGCCTGCCGAAACCGTCCTGGCTCGCCGAGCCCCACAAGCTGTGGCCGCAGTGGCGCCTTTCCGGCGACGACCTCGCGCAGGGCAAGCTCGACGCCACGCTGCTGGCGATCAAATTGCAGGAGGACGCCGGTCTCGACATCGTCTGCGACGGCGAGATGTCGCGCCAGCATTTCGTGCACGGCTTTCTCGAACAGGTCGACGGCATCGATTTCGCCAACAAGGTGGAGATGGGCATCCGTGCCGACCGTTATAAGGCCATGGTGCCGCAGGTGCGCGGCCCGCTGAAGCTGAAGGGCCGCGTGCACCAGGTCGAGACGCGGCACGCCCGCGCGCATACGACGAAACAGCTGAAGATCACCCTGCCCGGCCCGATGACCATTTCCGACACCATCGCCGACCGCCACTACGGCGACAAAGTCAAAATGGCTTTCGCCGTCGCCGACCTGCTCAATGAGGAGGCGCGCGCGCTGGAAAAGGACGGCGTCGACGTCATCCAGTTCGACGAGCCGGCCTTCAACGTCTTCATGACCGAGGTTCAGGATTGGGGCATTGAAGCGCTTGAACGCGCCATTGGCGGACTCAAGTGCCAGACCGCCGTGCACATCTGCTACGGCTACGGCATCAAGGCCAATATCGACTGGAAGAATTCGCTGGGTGCCGAGTGGCGGCAGTACGAGAAGATTTTTCCGGCGATCGCCAAGGGCAAGATCGGCCAGGTCTCGCTCGAATGCATCAATTCGCACGTGCCGATGGAGCTGATGGGGCTGTTGCAAGGCAAGGACGTCCTGGTCGGCGTCATCGACGTGGCCACCGATACGGTGGAAACGCCCGAGCAGGTGGCCGACGTGATCGGCGCGGTCATGAAAGCGGTGCCGAAGGAGCGAATCGTCGCCTGCACCAATTGCGGCATGGCGCCGATGCGGCGCGAGGTAGCGGAGGCGAAGCTGGTCGCGCTCGGCGCCGGCGCGAAGCTGGCGCGGGAGAGGTACGGGTGACTTTCTCCGCTCGTCCCCGCGATAGCGGAAACCCAGTAACAACTGCTTGTCCGCATCAGGTCCGCCGGGATTACTGGGTCCCGGCTCGCGCTCGCTGACGCTCGCTTGGCCGGGACTGCGGCAACATTGTTGATCTTAATCAACGCGAAAGTTCCAAGGCCCGCTAGCTTGCTCGGCGGACAACCGTTCGCAAGGAGCCCCTCATGTCCGTCAATGTGGGAATGCTCGACCGCCTGGCGCGGGTGATCGTGGGCCTGGCGCTCATCGCCTTCGCCCTCGGCTATATCGCGCCCGGCACGAGTTGGAGCTGGGTCGGCTGGATCGGCGTGGTGCCGATCCTCACTGCGCTGTTCGGGCTGTGCCCGCTTTACAGCGCGCTGGGGCTGTCGACGAGGTAGTCGGCGATTGCCGTGCAGCCGAGCTCGCCGGGTGGGGGATCGAATGAAGCGCGCGTTGATCCCCCTCCCTGACCCTCCCTCTTTCCGGGCGAGTTAACGAGCAAGCGGCGGCTACCGCCCCGCCCGCTCCATCACTTCCATCAACTCGGCGACCTTGCGGCGCTGGCCGGCCTTGTCACCGCTCGAAATGGCGTGCTCGACGCAGCTCGCCACGTGCTCGCGCAGGATTCCCTCCTCCGCGCGCCGGAGCGCCGCCCGCACCGCGCCGATTTGCGTCACGATATCGATGCAGTAGCGGTCGTCCTCGACCATTCGCGCGAGCCCGCGCACCTGGCCCTCGATGCGCTTGAGCCTTTTCAGGGTCGACGCCTTGCTTGTCCGGTTCATGGCGGATATATACCCCCTACGGGTATAGAGTACAAGCGATCATAAAGAGGCCGTCATGAGCGCGACAGCCGAGCGCTATCACCACTATCATGTCACCGCCGAAGCCGGCGCCACCGATCCGGTCTGCGGCATGAAGGTCGATCCGGCCACCGCCAAGCATAAGGCCGAGCACGCAGGCGAGACCTATTATTTCTGCTCCGCCGGCTGCAAAAACAAGTTCACCGCCGATCCGGAGAAATACCTGCACCGTCACGAGGCGCCGCCGGTCAGCGGCCCGACCGATCCGGTCTGCGGCATGAGCGTCGATCCGGCGACCGCCAAGCACAGCGCCGAGCACGCCGGCCAGACCTATTATTTCTGCTGCCAGGGCTGCAAAACCAAGTTCGCCGCCGATCCCGAGAAATACCTCAAGCCGCGCGAACCGGAGCCGGTGATTGAGGGCGCTATCTACACCTGCCCGATGCATCCGGAAATCCGCCAGGAAGGTCCCGGCACCTGCCCGATCTGCGGCATGGCGCTCGAGCCGGAAGTAATGACCGCCGAGACCGCGCCCAATCCCGAGCTCGCTGACATGCGGCGGCGGTTCTGGATCGGTCTGGCGCTTTCCATTCCGGTGATGGCGATCGAATGGAGCGGCTTTTTCGTCGGCACCGGCGAGTGGGTCACGCCGCAGGTCGCCAACTATATCCAGTTCGCCTTCGCCACGCCCGTGGTGCTGTGGGCGGGCTGGCCGTTCTTCGTGCGCGGCTACCAGTCGCTGCTCACCCGCAATCTCAACATGTTCACGCTGATCGCCATGGGCACCGGCGTGGCCTACCTCTACAGCCTGGTCGCCACCTTCGCGCCGCACGTTTTCCCGCCCGCTTTCCGTGGGCACGGCGGCACGGTGGCGGTCTACTTCGAGGCGGCCAGCATGATCACCGTGCTGGTGCTGATCGGCCAGGTGCTGGAACTGCGCGCGCGCGAGGCGACCTCCGGCGCCATCAAGGCGCTGCTCGATCTCGCGCTTCGCGTGCGCCCGGGCGACAAGGTGCCGGTCGACGGCGTGGTGCTGGAAGGCCGCTCCTCACTCGACGAGTCCATGGTCACCGGCGAGTCCATGCCGGTCAGCAAGGAAAAGGATTCGCGCGTCATCGGCGGCACCCTCAACAAGTCGGGCAGCTTCGTCATGCGCGCCGACCATATCGGCCGCGACACGCTGCTCTCGCAGATCGTGCAGATGGTGGCACAGGCGCAGCGCAGCCGTGCGCCGATCCAACGCCTGGCCGACCAGGTCGCGGGTTGGTTCGTGCCGCTGGTGATCGCGGTGGCGCTTCTTGCCTTCGCCTCCTGGGCCACCTTCGGCCCCGAGCCGCGCTTCGCCTTCGGCCTGGTGGCCGCGGTGAGCGTCTTGATCATCGCCTGTCCCTGCGCGCTCGGGCTCGCCACGCCCATGTCGATCATGGTCGGCGTCGGGCGCGGGGCGCATGCCGGCGTGCTGATCAAGAACGCCGAGGCGCTCGAGCGCATGGAAAAGGTGGACACTTTGGTAGTCGACAAGACCGGCACCCTTACCGAAGGCCGGCCGAAGGTGGTGGCGGTGGTGCCGCTCGCCGGATTCGACGAGGGAGAGGTGTTGCGCCTGGCGGCCAGCGTCGAGCGCGGCAGCGAGCATCCGCTGGCGGCGGCCATTGTCGCCGCCGCCCAGGAGCGCAAGCTCGATCTTTCGCAGGTTGCGGATTTCGACGCGCCCGCCGGCAAAGGCGTGGTCGGCACGCTGAACAAGCGGCGGCTTGCGCTCGGCACCGCGGCCTTCCTGAACGAACTGCATATCGACACCGCGCCGCTCACCGCAGAGGCCGAGCGGCTGCGCGGCGACGGCGCCACCGCCGTGCTGCTCGCCGTTGACGGCAAGCCGGCGGGCGCCATCGCCATCGCCGACCCGGTGAAGCAAACCACGCCCGCTGCGCTGAAGGATCTTTCCGCCGACGGCATCCGCGTGGTCATGCTCACAGGCGACAACCGCACCACAGCGCAGGCCGTCGCCAAGCGGGTCGGCATTGCGCAGGTGGAGGCGGAAGTGCTACCCGATCAGAAAAGCGCGGTGGTGGAAAAGCTGCGCAAAGAAGGCCGCGTGGTCGCCATGGCCGGCGACGGCGTCAACGACGCGCCGGCGCTTGCCGCCGCCGAGGTCGGCATCGCCATGGGCACCGGCACCGACGTCGCCATCGAAAGCGCCGGCGTCACTTTGCTCCAGGGTGACCTCACCGGCATCGTCAAGGCGCGCGCGCTGTCGGGCGCCGTCATGCGTAACATCCGGCAGAACCTGTTCTTCGCCTTCATCTACAACTCGGTTGGCGTGCCGGTCGCCGCCGGCATTCTCTATCCCGCTTTCGGCATCTTGCTCTCGCCGGTGATCGCGGCGGCGGCCATGGCGATGTCGTCGGTGAGCGTGGTGAGCAATGCGCTGCGGCTGCGGCGGATGAAGCTGTAGATCTGCGCTCAGCGCAGTGTGCCGACGCCGGCCGGCCGCTCGCTGCGCTCCGCACCCGGCACGAACTTGCACTTCTTGTCGATAGCTTCCCGGCGCAAATCGGCCATCTCGCCGCGCAACTGCAGATATTCCGGCTTGTAGGCGACCGCGCTGACCATGCGGCCGGCAGCGCCATTGCCGGCCTTGGCCATCAGGCCTTCCAGCGCCTCCTGCCGCTTGCTGTTCTGCTCTGCCTGCTGCTTGATGTGCGCGCAATCGAACAGCACGTATTTGCCCGGCGCCACCAGAAAACGGCTGGCGCTGTCGCCCTCGCTGCCGGCACAGCCGGCGAGCAGGCCGGCGGCCAGGACAAGCGCGGCGAGCCGCCAGGGCAAGCCGCTTTGGCAATGTGACAGGGGCATCGGTGCGCGCTGGGCCAGGCTCACTCATCTGTGGAAAACCAACCGCGGGACCACCGGCCGGTGTACCGGCCCGACTCGGGGCCCCGCGCGTCAGCTTACTGGGATCCCATAAAAAACCTTAATATGGCGGGGATTTGGTGCGCGGTATTTGAGGCCCGCCGAATATTACGAAAATGTAACCCGAGCGCGCGCTGCTGTCATCGATCTGCAACGAAACCGTCACGGGACTGAGACGCGACCGCCCTCTAGTGCGCGCGCCGGTCTCGGGAGAGGGCGACTTCGGGCAGACCGGCCTTACGATAGCGGGGAGATACCTATGCGGTCTCATCTCGTTGCGGCCGTGGCCGCCGCGACTCTTTCACTAGCAGCCACACACGCTCAAGCCGCCACTATTAATGGCGCCGGCAGCTCGTGGGTCTATCCACTGGTCGCCAAATGGGCGGCCGCCTACCAAAAAGAGACCAGCAACAAAGTGAACTATGCGTCCATCGGATCGGGTGGTGGCATCAAGCAGATCGAGGGCGGTATCGTGGCGTTCGGCGCCAGCGATATGCCGCTCACACCCGCGACACTCGCCAAGCACGGGCTGATCCAGTTCCCCACCGCCATTGCGGGCGAGGACTTGGTCTATAACCTACCGGGCATCAAATCCGGCAAGCTTATCCTGTCGGGCCCGGTCGTGGCGAAAATCTATATGGCCGAGATCAAGAAGTGGAACGATCCGGCCATCAAGAAGCTGAACCCCGGCCTGAAGCTGCCCGACATGGCCATCACTGTGGTGCATCGTTCGGACGGTTCGGGTACGACCTTCACCTTCGCAAACTACCTGTCCAAGGTCAGCCCCGAGTGGAAGAAGAAGCTCGGCGCCAATACCTCGATCAATTGGCCGACCGGCATCGGCGGTAAGGGCAACGAAGGCGTCTCGGCCTACGTGCAGAAGGAAAAAGGCTCGATCGGCTACGTGGA
>JARRNI010000384.1:0-12514 GCA_037385125.1 Pseudolabrys sp. | reverse complement strand
CGCCGCCCATATCGACCCCAAGGGCGCTTCCGCCACGCCGTCGCCCGATGAGCACGACCACCAGGGCAGCTTTGCGTGCGCTTCAAGCAGGACCGCAACTTCGCTCTGGCCGCCGCGTCTTTACGCCAAGCGCTGCAGGACATGCCGGACATCGTCAAGCTGTCCAAGCACGTCATGGTCGAGCAGACCAAAAAGGGCCTCAATATCGAGATCATGGACCAGACGGCCGCTCCATGTTCCCGGACGGCAGCAAGGAACCCTACCTGCGTATCCGGCGGCTGATCGAGGTGCTGGCGCCCGCCCTCAAGAAAATGCCCTACCGGGTCTCTATCACCGGCTACACCGCCGCCAGCAAGGTGCCGGATACGCCCGGCTACAGCGCCTGGGACCTGTCCGCCGACCGCGCCAATGCCGTGCGTCAGATCCTCGAGGCGCAGGGCCTTCCCAGCGGCCACATCTACCAAGTGGCCGGCACGGCCGACACTGCCCCCTTGTTCCCCGACAATCCCTATATGTCGCCGAACCCGCGGGTGACCATCACCCTGGTGCGGGAGGCTCCGCCGCTGCCGGCCAATTTCAAGCCGTAAGGGCGCCGAAAGCGTTAGGCTAAGGGTTAGCCGGCGCCGCCCGCCGCCAATCCAAAAGCCCCAGTATTGCCTGGCAGCCGGCGGTGCTATAAGCCCCCGCGTTTCGAGCTCTATTGGCGGACAAACGAAATTCAATGAGCGATGGCGTAAAAGAAGCGGCACGTTCCGCCGAAGCTAGTGCCGCGGATACCGGCAAAGAAGCACCGCCGAGCTTTCTGGCGCTGGCGCTGGGCAGCGTCGGTGTGGTCTACGGCGACATCGGCACCAGCCCGCTCTACGCCTTCCGCGAGGCGGCGATCGCGGCCAGCCAGGACCATCCGGTTAGCCGCAGCATCGTGTTCGGCGTGCTGTCGCTCATCCTGTGGGCGCTGATCATCGTCGTGACCGCCAAATACGTGCTGGTCCTGTTGCGCGCCGACAACAACGGGGAGGGCGGCACGCTCTCGCTCACGGCGCTGGCGAGCCGCTCGCTCGGACGGCGCACGGCCTTCGTGTTCGTGGTCGGCGTCATCGGCGCCTCCATGTTTCTCGGCGACAGCGTGATCACGCCGGCCATTTCGGTGCTGTCGGCGGTCGAGGGCCTCAAGCTTGCCACGCCCGCCTTCACCGAATACGTGGCGCCCATCGCGGTCGGCATCCTGATCGGCCTGTTCGCGGCGCAAAGCCGCGGCACCGCCAAGGTGGCGGCCTTGTTCGGGCCGGTCATGGTGGTCTGGTTCGTGTCACTGGCGATTGCCGGCGCGATGCATATCAGCGACGATCCGCACGTGCTCGCCGCCATCAACCCGCTCTACGGCATCGAGTTCATGCTCACCCACGGCGGCATCGGCCTGGTCACGCTGGGCGCCGTGTTCCTGGCGGTAACCGGCGGCGAGGCGCTATATGCCGATCTCGGCCATTTTGGCCGGAAGCCGATCCAGACCGCCTGGCTCTGCTTGGTGCTGCCGTCGCTGCTGATCAATTATTTCGGTCAGGGCGCCAAGGTGCTGGCCGATCCGTCGGCGATCGAGAACCCTTTCTACAAGCTGGTACCCGAATTGGTGCTGGTGCCGATGATCGTGCTGGCGACCGCCGCCACGGTGATCGCCAGCCAGGCGGTGATCACCGGCGCCTATTCGCTCGTGCAGCAGGCGATACAGCTCGGCATGCTGCCGCGGCTGGCCATCCTGCACACCTCCGCCTCCCATGCCGGGCAGATCTATATCCCGCGCGTGACCATCGTGCTGCTGATCGGCGTGCTCTTGCTGGTCGGGTTGTTCCGCACCTCGGGCGCGCTGGCCTCGGCCTACGGCATCGCGGTGGCGACCACCATGGTGGTGGACGGCGTGCTCGCCTTCATCGTCATATGGAAACAATGGCAATGGCGGCTGTGGCAGGCGGGGCTGCTGATATTGCCCTTCTTTATCGTCGACTTGACCTTCTTCTCAGCCAACTTCATCAAGCTGTTCGAGGGCGCCTGGGCGCCGATCCTGTTCGGCGCCACCATGGTGCTGCTCATCCTGACCTGGCGGCGCGGCACCAGCATTCTGGCCAACAAGACGCGGCGTACCGAGGTGCCGCTCGACACGCTGTTCTCCAATCTGGAAAAGAAGCCGCCGCATATCGTGCCGGGCACCGCGGTGTTTCTGACCAGCGATCCAGATTTCGCGCCGACCGCGCTCTTGCACAATCTCAAGCACAACAAGGTGCTGCACGAGCATAACGTCATCCTCACCATCATCACCGCCGACACCCCGCGCGTGCCGGAGGAGGACCGCGTCAAGATCACGCCGCTGTCGGAGCATTTCTCCCGAGTGGCGCTGAAGTTCGGCTATATGGAGCAGCCCAACGTGCCGAAGGCGCTGGCGATCGCGCGCAAGCACGGCTGGCAGTTCGACATCATGTCGACCTCGTTCTTCCTGTCGCGGCGCGCGCTGAAGCCCTCGCCGACCTCAGGGATGCCGAGCTGGCAGGACCATCTGTTCATCGGGCTCGCGCGCTCGGCGAGCGACGCCACCGACTTCTTCCAGATCCCCACGGGCCGCGTGGTCGAGGTCGGCACGCAGGTGGCGGTGTGAGCGGCAACAGACGGCGGCGCACCAGCTTTCCGAAAAGTTCAGGAGCGCTTCAGCAAAATGCGCGTGCGCGCGCGGCGAAATCTGGCTAGAACGGCGCCGATCAGGGAGCCTCATGCATGTTCGGGCGGAATCCGCGTGCCGGCCAGGTCGAAAATCTGACCCCCGATCAGGTCGCCGCCGGCCTGCGCGAGGGTAGGATGCTGCTGGTCGACGTGCGCGAGCCGCAGGAGACCAATGCCGAAAGCTATCCCGACGCTGTGATCGTGCCGATGTCGCGCTTCGATCCCTCCGCCATCCCCGACCCGCACGGCAAGCAGGTGTTCGCCTGCCGCTCCGGCCAACGCTCGGTGATCGCCTCGCTGGTCGCCCAGGACCGCGGCTTTCCCTACACGTCGCACCTTGCCGGCGGCATCCTCGCCTGGAAGAGGGCCGGGCTTCCCACCAAGAAACCGTAACGCCTGAGGATTGTCATGCGCCGCGCTCTGGTCATCGCTGCTTTGGCCGCGGCCCTCGGCGCCCTCGGCGGAACGCCCGCGGCGGCGCAGGACCGCGTGGTCAATGTCTACAACTGGTCGGACTATATCGACGCGCAGATGCTCAAGCTATTCACCAAGCAAACCGGCATCCGCGTGGTCTACGACACCTTCGACGCCAACGAGACGCTCGAGACCAAGCTGCTGGCCGGCCACTCCGGCTACGACGTGGTGGTGCCGAGCGCCTATTTCCTGCAGCGCCAGATCAAGGCTGGCGTGTTCCGCGAGCTCGACAAGAGCAAGCTATCGAACCTCAAATATGCCTGGCCGGAAATCGAAAAGCGGCTGGCCTTCTACGATCCCGGCAACCAGTATGCCGTCAATTACATGTGGGGCACCACCGGCATCGGCTACAATGTCAAGGCGGTGCGTGACCGTCTCGGCGCCGGCTACAAGGTCGACAGCTGGGACCTCGTATTTGAGCCGGAACTCATTTCGAAATTCAAGGACTGCGGCGTGCACATGCTCGATTCCGCCGACGACATCCTGCCGGCGGCGCTACACTATCTTCGTCTCGATCCCAACTCTACCAAGCGGGACGACCTTGAGCGCGCCGCCGCGCTGCTGGCGAAAGTCCGCCCCTACGTGCGCAAATTCCATTCCTCGGAATATCTCAACGCGCTGGCGAGCGGCGAAATCTGTCTGGTGGTCGGCTGGTCGGGCGACATCAAGCAGGCGGAAAGACGCGCTCATGCCGCCAACAACGGCATCGAGATCCGCTATGCGATCCCCAAGTCGGGGGCCCAGATGTGGTTCGACAATCTCGCCATCCCGAAGGACGCGCCGCACGCGCAAGCGGCTTACGCCTTCGTCAATTTCATGCTCGATCCGCACGTGGCGGCCGCCAACAGCGATAAGATCGCCTATGCCAACGGCAATCTGGCGAGCCAGAAATATATGGATAGACAAGTGCTGGACGACCCGGGCGTCTATCCCGACGCCGCCACCATGGCCAAGCTCTATACGGTGAATGCGCGCGGGCCGCGCGCCCAGCGCCTGATCAACCGTATCTGGACGCGGGTGAAGACGGGGCACTAAGCGGCGAGGGCAGGCGCTTTCTCTTTGTTCTCGTTTCGCCATACCGTCCAATAGGCCTGCCAGCGGTCGCGTAGCGCGCTTGCCGGCTCGGCCAGGAGGCGGGCGCCGAGCGGGAATGCCTCAGCCGCCAGCGCTGCCTGCCGCCGCCGCGCCAAGCCGATCATGACCTCGACGTCCGCTGCATGACCGAAGTCGTTCGGCGCCGCGGCCAGCGTCTGCTGGAAAGCCGCCAGATCGTGGTGCTCGCCCAACAGGTCGCCGAGCCGTTCGACGGCCTGCCGATGCGCCTTCATCGGCCCCGGCCAGACCGGCGCCAGCAGGCGCGCATGGTAGGCGTGATATTTGATGCGCTTGCGCCATTCATGGAAGGCTGCCGGCGTGGGCTCGGCCTGACAGGCTGCCATGGCCTTGCCGGCGCGCTTGTAGGTCTTGGCCAGGCCCGCGGACAGCGCCGCGAAACCGTTGTCCGCGATGCGCCAGTGGCGGGCGCGGCGGCGCGTCTCGTTCATGGTGTCGCCGAACTGCGCCAGCCGGCGGTCGATATCGCGTCGGCGTTCACCTAGCGCCTTGCGCCGCAAAGTAAGCTTGCGGCGGATCGGCGCGAAAGTGGCGTGCTCGATCTGATCGTCATAGGCCTCGACCACTGCATCATAGGTGCCGATCAGCACGTCGGTGTCGCGCACGAAGGAAAGCGTGCGCGCGATGTCGCGCAAGGCCGCGTTCTCGGTCGCGTAGTCGGCGAAGACGGGCCGCACCAGCCGGATCAGTCCGCGCAGTTTCTTGCAGCGCTTGCGCAGCTGGTGGACCTTCTCGTGCAATTCGAGCCCGCGGTCGCCGGTCTCGCCGATCGCCTTGTCGATCTAGTCGAGCGCGATGCGGCGCAAGCCGTCCTGCACCGAATCGTCGCCGTGTTTGAAGCGGTACGCCATGGCCGTCACCCGTTGCTTCAAGAGGCAACGATGAGGCGCGCCTCAGAGTTCCGGTCGCCTTGCCCAAATCAACGCCAGCGCCGGTGCTGCCAGAGCCACTGTTCGGGATATTCGCGGACCCAGCCTTCCACGACGTCGGTGATGACCTGCATGGAGCCTTCGATGTCGATCTTGCCCTCGGCGTCGCGCGCCGGCTTGATCTCCTCGGTCAGCTCGGGCTTGAGGCGGTGCCCGGGCAGGCGCACCACGCGCGCGCCGTAGATCGGGCAGTCAAAATGGCGTGCCAGCCGCGCGATCAGCGGGTTCGCCTTGGTGCGGCGGCCAAAGAAGGTCACGTCGACGCCGCGCACGTAATACTGGTCGACCAGCATGCCCACATGGGCGCCGCGCTCCAGCGCTTCGGCGACCTTCATCGGCGCGTCGAGGCCGGTGGGGATGAGCGTGCCCATGCTGGCGGCCCGGGTCTCGCGCAGCCAGCGGTCGATGCCGGGCACGTTGGGGCGGCGGTAGAGCACCGCGCTTTCCATCTGATAGGTGGCGGCGCAGATCGCCGGGATTTCCCAGTTAGCCAGATGCGCCGCGAACACCAACGCCGGCTTGCCGTCATTGGCTAGCTCCATGTAGCGGTCGATCTGCTCGCGCGTGATCACGATGCGCTCGCAATGATCGGGATGCGCGGGATCCCAGTCCCACAAGCGGTCGAGATGGGCGAATTCGGCGCCCATGCAGCCCAGATTGTCCCATGCGCCGCGCAGGATTGCGTCGATCTCCCGCGGTGATTTTTCCGGGAAGGCGGCGACGAGATTGGCGCGGCCGATTTTGTGTTCCGGCAGCCACGGTCCGATCGAGCGCATCGCCCAGCCGGTAAAATCGGCCAGCTTGTCGGGATCGAGCAGGCGCAGAAACTTGAGCAGGCCGACGGTGAGCCCGCCGAACACCGCTTCGCCCGCGCGCTTGAGCCCGCGCCGCATTGAGCCACGCGCCATCAGAAATTCACGATGACTTTGCCGAACACCTGCCGGCTTTCGATCCGCGCCAGGCCCTTCTCGAAATCGGCGAGCGCGAATTCGCTGTCGATGATCGGCGCCATGCCGGCGGCGATCTTGGACAGGCTGTCACGGATGTTCTGCATGCGGCAGCCGAACGAGCCGAAGATCCTGTATTGCTGCTGGAAAAGCTGCATCAGGTTGATGGTCACGGTTGGCCCGGCGGTCGAGCCGCAGGTGACTAGGCGCCCGCCGCGCTTGAGGCAGAGCAGGGAGCCGTTGAAGCCTTCGCCGCCGACATGCTCGAACACCACGTCGACGCCCTTCTTCTTGGTGAGCCGGCGCGTGACGCCCTCGAAGCGCTCGGTCTTGTAGTTGATGACGTTGTCGGCGCCGAGCGCCTTGGCCTTTTCCGCCTTGGCGTCGTCGCCGACGGTGGTGATGACGGTGCAGCCCAAGGCTTTCGCCATCTTAATCGCAACCGAGCCGATACCGGAGCCGGCGGCATGCACCAGAACGGTCTCGCCGGGCTTGAGCTTGGCGTTGTCGAACAGCATGTGTTCGGTGGTGCCGAAGGCGATGGGTGCGCAAGATGCGTCGCGCAAGGAGACCCCGTCCGGTACTGGGATGACCAGCCGCGCCGGCAGGTTGATCAGATCGCGGGCGAAGCCGTCGATGTGGAAGCCCATGATGCCGCCGACGTTCTCGCACAGATTGTCGCGGCCTTCGCGGCAGGCGGGGCAGGTGCCGCAGGTGCGCGCGCCGTACATGACCACCTTGTCGCCGGGCTTGAACTGCGTGACGCCGGCCCCAACGCCCGCGATTTCGGCGGAGGCCTCCACGCCCACCACCAACGGCAGTTGCCGCTTGGCGAAGGCCATGCCGCGGAAACCCCACAGGTCGAGATGGTTGAGCGCCACCGCCTTGACGCGCACCTGCACCTCGCGGTCGCCCGGAGGCGGCGGGTGGGGCAGCTCGATCAGTTCGAGCTGGCGGTCGGCGATCAGTCTGAGCGCACGCATCTCTCTCTCCGTCACTCCGGGACGCGAGCGAAAGCTCGCGTGCCCGGAATCCATGCGCCGCAGTAGGCGTTATGGATTCCGGGTTAGCGGCCTAACGGCCGCGCCCCGGGATGACAAGAATGATTATTCACGCCGGCTCGCGGCCCATCACCAGCGAGACGTTTTGCCCGCCGAAGCCGAAGGAATTCGACAGCGCGTGCCTCACCTTGGCGTCGCGCGCCTGCTCGGGCACCACGTCGAGCGGGATGGCCGGGTCCGGGACGTTGTAGTTGATGGTTGGCGGAATGCGCTGGTGCTCGAGCGTCAGAAGCGAGAACACCGCCTCGACCGCGCCGGCGGCCGACAGCGTATGGCCGATCATCGACTTATTGGACGAGATCGGGATACCCTTCATGCGTTCGCCGAACACGGCCGACAGGCCGAGATGCTCCATCTTGTCGTTTTCCGGCGTGCCGGTGCCATGCGCGTTGACGTAGTCGATCTCGTCCGGCTCGAGGCCGGCGTCCTTCAGCGCGTTCTGGACGCAGCCGATGATGGGCTTGCCGTCCGGACTCGAGCGGGTGCGGTGGAAGGCGTCCGCCATCTCGCCGGCACCCTCCATGACGCCGAGGATTTTGGCACCGCGCGCCTTGGCGGACTCGTAGAGAACGGCTTGGCGGCGCCTTGCGGGTTGTCGTTGCTGGTCGACAGCGCCGACAACAGCGAGAAGCGGATGAGCGCTTCCGGATTGATCGAGCCGTCGGCGCCGATGCACAGTGCGGCTTCCGCTTCGCCGCGCCGAATCGCCTCGATGCCGAGTTGGACCGCGCTCGCGCCCGAGGCGCAGGCGGTCGACAGCGAGATCGGCGAGCCCCGGGTGCCGAACTTCTCTGCCAGATTGTCGGCCACCGAGGCGAACAGGAAGCGCGGGTGCCAGTCCGGAAATTGCCCGCTCGCCCGCAGGATGTCGTCATAGGTCACTTTGTCGTTGGCGCCCGACTTCCTGGCGAGGGCGATGCGCTGCGGCCACTCGATCTCGATCGGCGGCACCGCCAGGAATAGGGGACCTGGAAAATCGCCGCGCGTGCTCACGCCCGATTGCGCGATCGCCTCCTCGGCGGCGAGATCGGCGAATTTCTCCGACAGTGCGGCCGAAGACTCCTGCGGTCCCAGAAAATCGATGGTGCCGGCGATGCGCGTGCGCAGGCCCTCGGTGGCAAAGCGGCTGATGGCGCGGATGCCGGATTCGCCGGCCGTGAGCTTTTGCCAGTTGTCGGTCTTGCCGGCACCCAGCGAGGTGACGAGCCCCAACCCGGTCACCACGACGATCGGACGGCCCGTTTTATCATTGATTGATGCCATCGTTTAAGCCTCCTTCAGCCCACCCGCTCGACCAGGGCAAGGCCTTCGCCGCGCCAATGGCCGACCCCCGTCACCAGAACTTGGCTCAACTCCCCGCTCATCGGCCGCTCCAGTCCGGTCGAGTCGCAGGGCGGAAACAGACTACCATGGCCGAGCGCCACCGCGGCCAGCGCGATGTTCATGGGAAACTGCGGCTCGAGCCCATGCCCGAGATATGAGCCGGTCGCGCGCACGGCAAGATCGCTGTGGCCTTCGAGAAAAGCGCGCTCCTCGGAGGTCGCCGGCTCGGCGCCGGTAGCGCCCGACAGCACCGCGACGTGGCCGCTCTTCACATTGGTTTCGATCTTCTCCCATAGCCTGTCGAGGCCGGCGGTGGTGCTGCCCGGGGCGCGTTTTGAGCGGTCGGACAAGACGGCGGAAAGCCGCGCCAGCGGCTTGGCGCCGCGTGCTTCGGCATAGTTGCGGCCCTCGACCACCAGGAAGGCGCCCAGCGAGCCGAGCGCGAAGCCGCCGGGCTTGCCGCGCTCCCACACCGGCGCGAAATGCTCCTTCAAATTAAGGCCGCCGAACTCGTACAGCATGAGCAAGTCGGGCCGCTCGCCGTTGTGTGCGCCGCCCACCAGCGCGATATCGCTTTGCCCGGAGACGACGCGCGACAGGGCAATGCGCACCGCGTCGACGCCCGCGGCTTCCTCGCCCATGAAGGTGCGCGAGGAGCCGGTGACACCGTGTACGATGGAAATATTGCCGGCGAGCAGGTTGGAAAGCTGGGCCAGAAACAAGGTAGGCCTCAAGCCCCCCATCAACTGCTCGTTGAGGAAGGCGTCCGGGTCGTTCGCTTGCCCGATGCTGGACAGGATTTGCGAGTCGACATTGTAGTCGCGCTCGCCGCCGCCGGCCGCGACGATCATGTCCATGTGCGAAAGCACGTCCGTCTTGCCTTTGACGCCGGCTGAATCGAGCGCGAGGCCGGCGGCATAGGTGCCGATGCGCTGCCACGGCTCCATCTGGCGCTGGTCGCCTTTCTTCGGGATCTGCGCGTCGAAATTGATCGGCGCCAGCGGATGTACGATGTAGGGCGCGAAGGTCGACGTGTCGGCGCACGGATGCGCCGCCATCAGCTTCTGCCAATGGGCGTCCGGTCCTTCGCCGAGGCAGGAGACCATGCCGACACCGGTAATCCAGGCTTCGCGCGCGCCCTCAGCCATCGGCGGGCGTCTCCAGCGGAAAACCGATCTCGGCTGCGCGTTCGCGCATCTGGCTGCTCATCTCGGCATTGGGGAAGGCGACGACGCGAAACGTGAGGCTGGCGTCACACACGGTCTTGCCGTTAACGGCGATGCGCGCCTCGGTGATGGCGTAGCCCGATCCCTCGTAGTTGAGGTCGGCGTTGACGGCCAGAACCTGCCCGGGGGTGATGAAGGTGCGCAGCTTGGCTTCCTTGACCGCGGCCAGGAACGGCATGCGCTCGAAGCGGTTGGCCGCGACCACCAGCCAGCCCGAGGTCTGCGCCATCGTTTCAATCAGCAGCACGCCCGGCATCAGCGGATAGCCGGGGAAATGCCCTTCAAAAATCGTGCTGGTCGTGGGGACCGTTGCCTCGCACTCGATCGTCGACCCGGCGAGATTGAGGTCAACGATCCGGTCGATCAGTTGGAAATACTCGATCCGCATGGACGCTGCACGGGTTAGGCTCCCTTGGCAGCGACGAGCTCGTCGATGCGGGTGCTGAGGTTCTTGAGCACGAAGTACTGGTCGGTAGTGGCCTTGCCGTCATTGACCTCTTGCGTCCACTGCTCGAGCGGCAGCTTGATGCCGAAGGCCTTGTCGATGGCGAAGGCGATATCCAGAAAGTCCAAGCTGTCGATGCCCAGATCGTTGATGGCGTGACTTTCGGGTTTGATGGTTTCGCGCGGTATGTCGCACGTTTCGGAGATAATATTGGCGATGGTGTCGAACGTCGAGGACATCGGTAACTCTCTGATTGTTATGGCGTTCTGGCAACCGACCAGCCCGTGCGCGAGGCCGCGCACGATCGAGCCCCTGGGCCAGCCTTCCACCGCCAAGCGGTCGGCAGCCCGTATAGCGAAGCGCCGCCCTAAGTTCAATGGCGGCGCGCTTTTGACGGGAAAGGCGATTAACGGGGCCATTTCAGGCCGCCCGCGAGAATCCGCGGTCCCTAATAGCGACCCCCGCTGACATCGACCGGGACGCAATTGCGGTGGCCGGCCAGTGCACAGTCCTGGTTGCGGCGCCAGTCCGCCAGGGTCTCCGCCAGCCAGAAGCCGGCGCCGACCAGGCCGAGCACGAACAGGAAGGCCGCCGCATTGACCAGCATGCGGTGGCGGTAATCGTCGGGCTCGTCGCCGCGCTCGTACCGGCTAAGGTCGTCAACCGGCGGTCGCCCGGCCAGCGTCCGCGTTCCGGCCGGGCCGCGGCGGAACCGCACCACCCGCTGCTCGCCATCCGGCGCCGCCCCGTGGCCGGTCATGGCGAAAGTCTAGCGCCGCGGTTGCGTCCATTCGACGGCAGAGGGGGCGGGTCCCTGCTGCGCGGAAATAGTGGATGTGGATAATATCCGGTCCGCGGATGCGCAAAAGCCCGGCGCCTGTTCCTGCGCCGGGCATTGCCTCGTAGTCGGGTTACTTGGAAAGCCGGGCCGCCGCTTACGGCTCACCGCCGAGGGGCAGGACGGTGGCATTCCAAGTGCTGTTGACCACCAAAGCCATGCCGGTATAGGCGGCGAAGAAGGCCGAGGCGACCAGGAACCAGGCGCCGATGCTCTGGATGACAGACCAGCCCGGCGCGCCGACGGCGTCGGCCAGATTCGGAATGCCGGACAGCGCGTAGCCGACCGCCAACGTCCCCAGCACGATCACCAGCGCCGCGTTGGTGCGCTTCGCCGCGATGGTCAGCGCAAAAGCGATGAAGCCGAACGATTCCAGCAGGAAGCCTTGCAGGACGATCGGCGCGCCGGTGGTGGCGAGAGTGCCGTGCGCCTGCATGGCAAAGAATAGGGCCGTCGTCACATTGAAGGCGCCGAACGAGCAGAACGCGGTGGCGGCGAGCACGTTGGTGCGCCGGAACGCGAACAGCCCGGCGATGAATTGCGTCAGGCCCGCGAACACCAGCAGCACCGGGATGGTCGCGGTCAGCGCGCTGGCGGGAAACATGCCGGCGAGCACGGTGGCGGTCATCCAAGTTCCAGTGGCGAACCCGAAGAGCCCGAGCGACGAGGAATCGGCGACGGTCGCCGAGGCGCGCTCCTCCAGCATCGAGATTTCATCGTCATTGAGATGGGAAACAACGGGACCGCCCTTGGTCCAGTTGTTGTGCTTTTGCAAATTCACGACGGTGTTGGCCATAGTCTTCTCCTTTTTGCGTCCCGGAGATCTCGTGGAACGCAAGGCGGAAAGGATACCGTGCCTCGGCACCGCGCCCGCGCTTCGGCGATCGCGAGGACCAGTGTTGTTGCGGCTGCATGCCCTTTGCGCGTGCCCGGCGCACGTCCTCCTCCGAGCCGCTTCCGGAGTCGCCGGGAGGATCAATGCCGGTCGTCACGACAACCGGCAGGCAACCCCGCCGGTTCCTGGAACCGCGGTGTTTCGCATTTCACATGCGCGGCAAAATCGCCGCAGCGGGCTTTAGGTTCTTAAGGCTATTGCGGCTCCGCGAAAGCGAGTGCCTCGCCTTCCGGCGGCAGCATGCGGAACACGTTGAGCGTCATGGAGATCAGCGCGTAATAGCCGAGGATGCCGACCAGCTCGACCGTCGCCTTGTCGCCGAGCAGGGACTGCACGCGCTTATAGGTGCGGTTGCTCACCCGCTTCTTCTTATAGAGCTCCTGCACGAAGGCGTAGATCGCGCGCTCGTCCTTGGGCGCCAATTTCGGCTCGCGGCCGACGCGCAAGCTCGCGATGGTCTGCGGCTTGACGCCCGCCTTCTCCGCCATCGGTGCGTGGGCGTACCATTCGTATTGCGCGCGCCAGGTGCGCGCCGTGCACAGAATGGCGAACTCGGA
>JARRNI010000383.1:0-5014 GCA_037385125.1 Pseudolabrys sp. | reverse complement strand
AAATACGACTGCTCGACCAGATCTCGCCGGACAAATCTGTGTCAGCAGATGGAAACTCCATCTCAGGTTACATCATTAAGATCGCGAGGCTCGGAGGCTATCTTGCGCGCGCCAGTGATGGCCCCCCGGAAACATGGTCATGTGGCGCGGCTTGGCGCGACTCTCCGACATCGAATTTGGCGCTCTATCAGGAGCAAAACTTGTGGGTAATTGAAAGGCCGCGCCCCAGGTTACCGCGCGCGGCCAAAGCGGCTCGGCCCCGAATAGCGAATGACGGAAGGGCTGCCAGACGCCCCGGCCGAAATCATCGATCAAGCGATCGATCTGGCGATGGAGGCTTTCAAGCGGTTCCCAGGGTTGTAGCGAAGGCGAGGAAACGGAACGCTTTTTCTGCATCACCGGAATTTTGGATACGGTTTGTGCCATGGCTGATCCTCCTAGTTAATGTTGGCATTCAACAACCACGCGGAAAACGTGAATTGACCCAGGTCAAAGTCGGGCCGCTCCCCGGCAGGCGGCATTTCCGATCCGCCGGCTACCGCTCGTACACGCCGATCAGCGTTGCCTCGGCGATAACATGCTTGCGGGCTTCGCGTTCGATTTCGCGGCAAGACGGATCCTTGCCGGTCTTTAAATGATCGACCGACAGCGCCAGCAGCCGGAAATGATAGTGGTGCAGGCCGTGCAGGTGCGGCGGGCAGGGGCCGCCATAGTCCGCCCGTTGGAAATCATTGATCGCCTGCTTGCATTTTTGCTGCCCGGCCCGCTGGCCGGCGCCTTCCGCCAAGGTCGTGAGCTCTGCCGGGATGTCATAGGCCGCCCAGTGATGCCAGGTGCCGCCCGGCGCATCGGGGTCGTCGCAGACGACGATGAAAGCTGCGGGCGTCCTTCGGCGCCGCATCCCAGGTCAGGGGAGGGGAAACATCGTCCCCGTCGCAAGTATAGCGCTGCGGAATTGCAGCGCCGTCCTGAAAAGCCCGTGATCGAAGCCGCATTGGTGATTCCTCTCAAATTTTATCGATATTACCACCCGGCACCGGGCGCGGATTGATGCCGGTCAAAAGCCGCTGGTTGCTCTCGCCCTACAAGATCCCTTCGGGATGCCGCGGCTGCCGGCGTCGCCAAGGAGCGGGCCATGCGCGACTGGAACGTCGTTGTCAGCGTTTACCAGGAAGGTTTCCGGCGTGTGCTCAAGGCGCTGCGGCAGCTCGCGCCGACCGAGCGCAGCGACTATTACAAAGTTCTGATCATGAAGACGGACGATCCGCCCGCGCTGCTCAGCGCCATCGAACGAAAAACCGAAGAGAACACGGCGCTCTATGATGGGATCTCGCGAGTGGCGCCGGCGACCCGCAGCTTCGAATTTCACTCGGGCGAAGATTTTGTGGAAAAAGCGAAGCAAATCGTCGTCGAATGGTCAGCGCGCCTCGCCGGGCGTAGCTTCCACGTGCGCCTGCATCGGCGTGGGGAAAAATGCGATCTGGGAACGCAAGATACCGAGCGCCTGTTCGACGACGCCGTCGTCGATGCGACCGCGAAGGCGGGAATACCGGCCAAGGTTTCATTTACCGATCCGGATGCGGTGATCGCGATCGACACGATCGACGACCGGGCGGGCCTTGGGTTGTGGACGCGCGAAGACCTTGCCCGCCACCGCCTGCTGCGTCCGGCTTAGCGAATCGACAACCGGCTTGGCGCGCCAGGGCGGCATAAAGCTAATTTCGAGAGGCTGACTGATGCACAAGAACATCCTTGTACCGACTGACGGCTCGGAATTGTCGAAACGGGCCACCGAATATGCCGTGGCCCTGGCAAAGTCGGTGAATGCCAAACTGACCGTGCTAACGGTAACGACGCCCTATTATGGGTCCATCGTCGAGCGGTCGGTGCCTGCGACGAGAATTGAGGATTACCAACACGAAGCGGCGAAACTCTCTGAGCAATATCTGGACGCGGCGAAGGATATCGCGGCAACCGCGAAGGTGCCATGTAACGCGATCCATGTTCAGAGCCCCCAGCCATATCAGGCGATCATCGATGTCGCGAAAGACCAGGGCTGCGATCTCATCGTCATGGCTTCCCATGGTCGCCGCGGCGTGGCGGCGGTCGTGCTCGGCAGCGAGACGATCAAGATTCTGACGCACAGCACGATTCCGGTCCTAGTCGTGCGGCCGAAGATCGACCCGCTAACGGTTCTCAAGGGGCCCTGAAAGAAGTGATCGAGTCGATCGACTGGAAGATCGCGGTGCCTGGGGCCGGCTTTTGACAGACGTATGCATCGTTTCATCACCTCTCGGTTAAGCGATGACTGGCCAATCGGAGCGGTCCCAAGTCTTTTTAGGTATTTCTGAACACGATCTGCTCGCAACTTCATACCGAATAGGCTACTTCGAAGTCTGTTAATGGCTCGCGTGCTGCTGCGGCGCCCGCGAGTCAATGCCGCCCAACTCCGCCTTTATGGCCAGAAAATCCATCAAATCACGTAGGGCAAGAACTCCGACCAGCTTTCCTTCTTCGACAACCAGTAAACGACTTTTGCCGGTCCTTTGAACTTGAACGGGCGGATATTAAAGAATACCAAGCGCAACTCGTAACCAGCCACCACCCCGCTATGGAGCACCTGTCATCCGGCGTCAAGCGATGCGCCCTCCGCTGCCGCCAAGTCATTGTGGGCATTTTCTCTTCTGAGGGCTGATTAGGGCGTTCCTCGTAACCCCCGACCTGTTGACCGCGCGATAACGAATGTTCGCTTCTGTCTGAATGGCGACCAATGAGCGGACATCAAAAAGCCGTCGCTAAGGGCTAGGAGGAGACTTGGATTGACTTCCACGTTAAGTCTGCGTTTCCCGCCATCGCTGACATCACGCGGCAGCACAGCTAACGACAAAAAAGGGCCAAGAGTGGCTTTCCTTAACTTGCTTTGAAACTCACAAGGCCGTCTACGAGGAGACGGCCTCGCTGGTGATCGTTTCGCCAAGTTGCTTGAAGCTATGGCGATAATAACAGTGCCAACCTATCGGTATCGATAGCCGGCTCGATAATATCGTCTAACGTAAGGGTGCCGATATCCACGATAGTACCGATATCCACGATAGTGCCGATATCCACGATAGTAAGGTCGAGCATAGTGGTATGAATATCTGCGATACGGGTACGCATGCCGTCTATAGTAATGTGCCACATAGGGTCGATAGTAGGGGTAGGCATACCTCCCGTAATAGTAGGGGTACGCACGTCCGTAGGGTGCGCAACCGCAATTGCTATAATAATAACTAGTGAATAAGCCGCGAGGACCATAATAGCAGCAGCCAGATTGATAATAAGACGAGGAGGCTATTGCAGCCCCTACTATGCCGCCCGCGATGACCGATCCGGCGACCACCGGCGCAACCCATGGCTGGGCTGCCGCGGGAGCAGGATTTGTGAGCGTCGCAGCGCCGATTGCTGCCGCAGCGCCGATTGCTACCAATGTCTTCGCCATATCGCCCTCCTGTCACATACGACGGCCATTCGCCGTCGACGAAGCTGTATAGACATTAGCAAAAGGCAACACCCTCTTGGTCCCCGGCTTTTATTAAATTTGCTTTCAACTTTACTCAAATTTTAGGCAATAGAAAAATCAGGAGGCAGATATCTATATCTGCGATTAGTCCGCGCGCCCTTCAATTGCAGACATTATGCTGCATCACCATGGATGCCGCGAAGGGTCATTCGCGTCGTTAGCTTCTCTCGGCCATGTGGGGTTTGCCCCAAAGCGGACCTCTGACCTGCGCTTTTAATGACTACGCATGTCTAAGTGGCCTGTCGGCCTTCACTGGGCCCGCTAGGCCGCTACTGCCGTTAGCACGGCATCAATCAGTCGCTCTGGATCACGCTCGCCCCTTGCGGCTGTCTTGAGGATACGTATGCCCAACTAGGTCATGCTCGTCGTCGCTCGCTTTTGAGGCGGAAGGGAGGCTCAAGACGCTTTGAGGGGTTGCCTCTGACGTGGTTATTTAGGTCACGGCAATTGTCAGAAGAAGAATTACGACGGCGGCCACCGCGTATCCGATTGCCTCGGAACGGTCCATGGTCTTTAGGAATGCGAACGCGTATTCGCCTCCGGTTTTTAGGAACGCGAACGCGTATTCGACTGCCTTGGTACGCCTTATGTCTTTTAAGAACGCAACGAATTCCGACATGACGTTTGCTCCACCGAGCAGCAATTACTCATTATGAGTTGGCGCGCGTTGGCGTCTGTTAAAAAGCGGCATGAAAATTCTCATCGCTATTGACATAAACTTCAGTGACCTGTTGCAATCCAACCGATGCCCACACCACAAGCGCGCCCAATTTGAGCTGCTTCACACCAAATCCGTAGCGAAAAGGGAAAGTCCCGGACGCGGACAAATCGGCGGCCCTCTAGGCCACCACAGCCATCAGCGCGGCGTCAGTCAGACGCTCTGGATCGCGCTCGCCCTCTGCTGTTGGCTTGAGGATACGCTCGGCCAACAAGGTTCGACCCGTCGTCGCTCTTTGCTAAGGGCGAAGAGAGGTTCGAACATCATCGAGACGTTTCGAGGTCGAAATAAACGGGCGTTTCGCTGTCCATCACCAGCCTCCATGCGTTGCTCGCCGGCTTCAAGCAGTACCTCGCACATGCTATCGGACAAAAGGTTGACAAATCTCCGATGTCTTGATCAAAGGCCGGACCGATTACAGAAAATCTCCAAGAGCAAGTTGGTCGCACGGCAAAATACTTGTGGGGTCAAGGCGCGGAGATTATCTGTGCGAGCAGACTGCTGACGGCGCAACCACACGCGCTCCGTCAGTTATTACAATCAAACATCGGAGTACATGGAATGGCTAGAAGAAAAAAGTTTATCAAGCGCACACCTTGGAACAAGTCGGATGACCGTAGACGTCGATGACGAAGGCGACGTAGACAACGCCGGACCAGGTCGCGACGTAGGTGAAGTCGGAGACCCACAGCACGTTCGGCCGTGGGGCATGGAACAGCCGGTTGACGTGATCG
>JARRNI010000382.1:0-5015 GCA_037385125.1 Pseudolabrys sp. | reverse complement strand
CTCGCGCGATCTTGCGCGCGTGTCGCGGCTGATCGTGGAGATCGACCATGCCGGCCATGCGCGCTATTTCACCACCATGCAGATGCTGCTGGCGACGCTGATGCTCGGCGGCTCCGGCGCCACCATGCCGCCGCCCGCGGCCGAGATCGGCAACAAGGTTGTGCAGGCCTATATTGCGGGCGAACACGCCAAGGCGGCCGAGCTGCAATTGCAGTTCGCGCTGTTTCCCTCGCGCTGGATGCATCGCGGACTGACGCCGACCATGAAGGCAGCGATGCGCCTGATCGGATTGCCGGTCGGCGATCCCTATCCGCCCTATGCCAAGCTCGACGACAAGGAAGTGGCCGCGCTTGCCGAAGTGCTCAAGACCACGGCGCTTTCCGAGCGCGGCGTGCTGGCGCAGGATTGATCGGCGCGTGCCGGTGCGCCCGCCTCACGTCCCGCCGTCGCCGATGAGGCTATAGGGCGCCCAGAACAGCGGGTGCGCATAAGAGAAAATCATCTGGCCGTTGCTGTCCTTGTAGCCGCCGTGGTCGACCAGACTCATCATGGATTCGCGCAAGGCTTCGCTGCGGCTGAGCTTCGAGTTGTTCTCCTCCAGCCGGAACAGCCCGCTGGTGAGCTGACGCGCCGAGCGCGAGTCGACCGACCAGTTGGTCACCAGCAGCGCGCGCGCACCGGCATAGAAGAAGGCGCTGCCCAGCCCCGAGGCCGCCTCCGCGCCCTTACCGGCCCCGGCGCCGGTGTTGCAGGCCGACAGCACCTCCCAATCGGCGTCGAGCTTGAGCGCGGTGATCTCACCCATGGTCAACAGGCCATCGCCTTTGACGTGAGCGACGGCGGGCGCCGACAACGCCAGCGCCGGCTGGGTCAGCCCGTTGAGCTCGCCGGTCGCCAGGCCGTGGGTGGCGAACACGATGATCTTGTAGCGCGCGAGATCGGTATCCTTGACCGTCTTCTCGTTGGCCTTGGCGCCGAGGATCACGGCCTTGGCCGGATCCTCCTTGAGCGCGCGCGCGATCGCCTTCAGCTCCAACGCGGTGTCGGGCAGCGGCGGCAGCAGAGCGAGGTCGGCGCTGTTGACGCCCTCCAGCTTCGGCAGGGAGCGGGTGCGCAGCGGCGCGCCGCGTGTCGCCATCGCCACCTTGACCTTTGCCGCGTTCTCGCGCTCCTTCTCTTGCGCCTTGCTGAAGATCGGATCACCGAAGCCGATCATCGCCAGGCGCTTGTTCGAGCCCGGCCGCATCTGCCGTAGCGTGCGCAGCGCGGCAGCCGACGGTACCACGCTCACCGCGTGGCTGCGGGCGAGCCAGGGCACCTTGCGGTAGCCGGAGAACAGCGGACCGTCGCCATCATCGTCGCTGGCCGGCGCAGTCGGCAGCAGCGACAGCGGCAATTCGCCGAGCGCGCCGTTGGTGACCACGATCAGGCTCTTGGCCGGCTTCCAGCCCGGCTCCACCGGCTTCAGCAGCAGCGAATAGAGCTGATAGGCCAGCTTGAGATCGAACGGCGGAATGTCGGAAATGCTCTCCGCCTGCGGCTCCAGCGTCTTGCGCAGCGTCTGCACATCCTTTTGCAGCTGGTCCGCGGTCAACTTGATGGCGGCAAACGCCACCTTGCCCTTTTTCGGCACCGCCCACACGAAGCTCCTCTGGCGCCCGAAATAGAACGACAGCAGCGCCTCGCCCGGCTTCAAGATGGCCTTGATCTCATCCACCGAAGGCGGCTTCGGCGCGATCAAATCCGCATAGCGTGGAAACCGCTTGGCGATTTCCGCGCGGTCTTTGTCGCGCTGGCTGCGCAGATTGTTGATCGAGACTTCCAGCGTCTGCACGGCGTTGTCGCCGCGCTGGCCGGACGGCAGACTCAGTACGTTGTTGAGCATTCCGAGCTGGGCGTTCACCCGCTTGCCGAGGTCCTGCTCACTGCGCACCAGCTTGGCGAGCGCCGGGTCGGAGATCGCGGCCCGTGCGCTCGCGGCCGCCAGCGCCTGCTGCACCGAATGGCGGCGGATGGCATCCGCGAGCGCGAAGGTCTCGCGCGCAGTCTTGTCCTCGTCGTCCTTCTGGTCGCGGGCGAGGAGCGCCATATAGGCCTCCGCGACGCTGCGCAGCCGCGCGTTGCGCGCGGCCACAAGAGCGGAGCTGCCGTCGTCCTCGCTCTCGCGCGAGGCGGCGAGCAGTGCGGGGATTGCGGCTCGAAATTCGCGCGCGGCGTCGGCGTCGCGGTGCGCCTTCATATAGCCGGCGGCCAGGATGCCGTGCGACATCGCGGTGTCGTAGTGTTTCTGACCGAACTGTCCTTCATTGCGCTTGAGCAGCAGCTTGGCCCACTTGATGCCCTTGTCGACCTCGCCGGCCGCATAGAGCGCATAGATGCGCGAGCCGTTGAGCTCAAACCGCTCGCGCCGCCTCGGATCCCATTTCGCCGTCGCCTTGTCGATCGCCGCGTAGACGGTTGCCGCCTCCTTACGCTTGAACTGCAGGCTCAAAATGGTGCCGAGATTGGAAAGCATGGCCACGGCCGACTGCGAATCGTCGGCGACACCCATGGTGCGGTGAATCTCGATCGCGACCCGGACAAGCTTTTCGGCGTCGCTGAAGCGCCCTTCCGCCACCAGCGCGTGGACTAGGCCCATGATGAACCTCGGCGTACTGGTGCTGTATTTGCCCTGATCCTTCAGCCGGGCGATCAGCGCGCGGCGCGCGTCGGCTTCGGCCTGCGCGAATTGGCCGAGCCTCGCCTCCATGCGCGATTGGCCAAGCACAAGGATGTCGGCGGCCTGCTCGATCTGGCCCTTGGGCGGCGGGTTCCTGCCCGCCAGGATTTGCTTGATCGACGCGCGCTTGCGCAGTTCGGCCACGCGATAGGCCTTCAACGCCTCGGCGTATTGGCCGCGCGCCTCGGAGAGCGCGGCGTGGGTCGTTTCGACGTCAGCTTCCCACGACTGGCCGTGCCGCGCGTAGCTCTTGCGCCAGCCGGGCAGACTGCTGGTACGCGCCTGATGGAGCAGCGTGTCGCTTTGTTGCAGGTAGGAACCCGCCTGGTCGATATCGCCCATCTGCGCCAAGATGGCCACCATATGGAGGTTGGCGTTGAACGCATAACCCCGCGCACCGCGCGCGCGGGTGTTGCGAAGCTCCTGCTTGAAAATCTTCAGCGCTGTTTTCGGATCGCCGGCCGCCAGATGCAACAAGCCTTCTTGCTGCTCCAGCCTGCCCAGCAGACTGGCCTCGACGTGGCCGTGCGCGGCTTGCAGCGCCTTGGTGGAATCGTCAAGCGCGTCGCGCAGACGGCCGAGCTTCGCGCGTGCGCCGGCGCGGCCGTAATAAAAGCGCGCGATCTGCACGTGCGAGGCATGGGCCGGCGGCTCGGCGTCCGCCTTGGCCTTCCTCATGGCGATCTTGCCGGCGTCCGGTTTTTCGCCGTCAAGGATCGCCGTGATATCCGAGATGGTACGCGGCGGCGCGACATAGGTGGCGGGCAAGGCCGCGGCGCGCAGCTCAACTTCCTTGCTCGGTCCCTGCTGCTCGGGCATGGCGACCGGAACGTTTTTGCGCTTGTTGGCGGCATCGAGCGTCTTGAGGACGCAGGCCCTGATCCGCGACTTGACTTGCGCCTTGCAGCTCGCGCGGCTGCCGTGGTGGCCGCGGATGCACGACACGACAAAGGGGTGTCCGACCGAACGTCGGCAACGGGCAGCCGCCTCTTGCTTCGTCAACGCCAGCGCGGGTACCGCGCTGCCCGCCAAAAGCAGCAGCGCCAGCCCCGCGCGCCAGACCTGCATCGCCCTGGCCATCGCCATTCTCCCTTCGGCCTCGCGCGTATTCGGAGCGACAGCCAGGATAGCGCATCCTGCAGGATTCGAAAACCTGGCAGATGCCGCAGCGCCCGCTGCCCCAGCGTCGGACCGCGGGACGCGACCGGATTGCGATTGCTGGCGGGCGGGATAAGATAAACTAATGCGCTCTTGCGCGCCGCCGTTGCGCCGCGCCGGGCTCGAGGGGTAGCCAAAGTGGGGCATGGACATGCGATTTAGCGTTTTTGCCTTGTGCTTTCTCGCATTTGCGGCGGTCGGGCCGGCGGCGCACGCCGGAGAGGTTCTCATCAAGCCGTCCGAGGCCGCCCTGCCGCCGGCATCCGCTGCCGCCGGGCTCGCCTTGCACACGCGCGGGCTGACCCGCCGTCCCAACGTGATCGTGCTGTCGCCGGCGGCGGCGGTGACCTCGCCTTTCACGCTGCGGCTCAAGTTCAAGGCGCACGGCGGCAGCACGATCAAGCCGGGCTCCTTCGAGGCGATCTATCTGAAGAAGCCCCGGGTCGACCTGACCGGGCGCGTCACCCCCTTCGTCACCGCCAAGGGGGTCGACATGGTTGGCGCCGAGGCGCCGCCCGGCCGCCACGTCATCAAAGTGAAGATCGCCGACAGCGCAGGCCGCAAAGGCTCTGCCGTCATGGTCATCAACGTGATCAAATAGATTTTCAGCGATGCAGTGTCCCTATTGCGCGGAGGACATCCAGGACGCGGCCATCGTCTGCCGCTACTGCCACCACGACCTGACGCCCTCCAAGCCGCTGATCGAGGAGAACAAGGCGCTCCTTGAGGAAGTCGAGGAGCTGCGCGCCGAAGTCGCCCGCTTGCGCAAGCAGACCGCGCGTGCCGATTCCGGCGCGCGGGTTCAGGAGCGCCGCAAGGCGGCCCCCGCCATGAAGCTGACCGAGGAACTGCTGGCCTCTGGGCTGGTGCCGATCATGCTGCTTTGGCTTGCGCACTACATGATCATCGTCGCGTGGGACCAGGCGACCATCAATCTGCGTATCGTCTCGATCCTGATCCCGATGCCGTTCGGCTTCGCAATGGTTTGGCGTGAGCACCGCAGCCTCGCCTGGACGCTCGGCCTCGGCGCCGTCGTAAGCGCGCTGGGCATCTTCGGCATGCTCGTCGTCATGCACGTCAATTTCGGCGACACCATCCTCCCGACCACCCGGTTCGACCTGAGCGAGGAGCTGCAATA
>JARRNI010000381.1:0-5831 GCA_037385125.1 Pseudolabrys sp. | reverse complement strand
GGACGAAGGCGCGCAGGTCGGAAGTGGGGTTCATATTCGTGCCTTTCAGTCACGTATGTATGCGCATATTAGCCAATTATGATTTTATCGGAATATAATATTATGCATAAAACGCATAACGGCAGGCCCACAGCCCCTGCCCCGGAGAATTGCCATGAATGCCCACGAACGCACCTATATCCGCCCCGTCGACGTGCATGCCGCGCTCGCCCGCGCCCATGCTGACCGCGCCGCCTATATCGGCCTCGCGCTTTCCACGCTGCCGGCGCTGGCCAAGCACCTCGTCTCGAAGTTCCGCCCCAACCGGCGCCTACCGCACAAGGGCGCTTGGGCGTAAGGCCTTTTCGCAAGGCGTCGGCGTAACGCCGCAGCGCCGGCGGGAACAAAATTTAGCCTGAGTTCCGGCCTCAAGGTTACATCACAGCTTCCGCGCGAACCGCGCGCCCCGGGCCCGTCCCCCTCCCGACGGGCCCGGGCTTTTTAACTGCGGCAGCGGTGGATGCTTGACCCCGGCCCCGGCCGACCCCATTCCTACCAGGGTCAGTCGGCCGGACGGCCGCTCCGGACCAAAGCCGAAAGGCGGCCGGGGAGGAAAGTCCGGGCTCCATGGACATACGGTGTCGGATAACGTCCGGCGGGGCGATCCCCGCTTTCGCGGGTACAAGCCCTAGGGAAAGTGCCACAGAGAACAGACCGCCGTGGGTGCGTCGCGTATCGCCCGCGGCAAGGGTGAAACGGTGCGGTAAGAGCGCACCGCGCCAGCCGGCAACGGCTGCGGCACGGCAAACCCCACCGGGAGCAAAACCGAATAGGGCGTGCCAGAGGAATGGCCGTCACGTCCGCCGCTCCGGCGGCGGGCCATACAGAACCCGGCTTACAGGCCGGCTGATACGTCAAAACGGGGGCTCGGCGGCAAAACCGCCGGGCCCCCACCAGTTCTTCGGCAGGTTGAGGACCGGCCCGCGGGCGGGTAAGCTAGCTTATCAGCTAGATTTCTAGCTAGCTTTCGACCGGGTCGAGCGCGGCGAGCGGGTGGTGATAACCCGCCGCGGCAAGCCGGTGGCGGAGCTGGTGCCTGCCGGAGGCGCGGGCGAATCGTCCGGCGTTGCAAAGGCGCGGGAGGCAGCGCGACGCATCCGCGAACGTGCCGTCAAACTTGGCGGCAAGTTCGACTGGGAAGAATGGAAGAAATACCGCGATGAAGGCCGCCGATGATGGTCGTCATTGATTCGTCGGTGACTTTAGCTTGGCTCTATGACGGCGAACGATCAGAGCCTGTCGAGCGCGTCTTTGACACTGTTATCGCGATCGAAGCGTGGGTACCCACCATTTGGCGGCTCGAAGTCGCCAACGGTTTGATGCAGGGCATCCGCCGGCGCCGTATCGACACGGCATTCCGCAACGAGGCCCTTGCCGACTTGCTCAACCTCAAGATTTTCGCGGATGCAGACACTGCTACATTCGCCTGGTCGACGACGGTCAACTACGCTGATCGCTTCGGCCTGACACCCTACGACGCCTGCTATCTCGAACTCGCCCGGCGCCTCGGTCTTCCCCTCGCCACGCTCGACCGCGATTTGCGCGCGGCCGGCGAAGCATTGGGCGTGGAATTGCTCGGCCAATAAAAGGGCCGCAGAAAACCGATTCCCCGGGGATGATCGAGCGAATCGCCGGCGCGCCGGGTTGCCCGACACATAATCGCCGTCAAGATCAGCACGATTTCAATGCGTGGAACCAGCCGCTACGGCTGACGTTTCCAAGGACTGCCGCCGCCTTTGCGCGACAGATCGGGGGCTTTTCCTTTTACATCATTTCGGGAGCCGACGACGATGAGGTCGCCACACGCCACATTGCTTGCCTGGACCGTCCTGCTTGCCGCCATCATGGCGCAGCCGCCGGCCCATGGCGCCGGCGCGGCTCCCGAACCCGTTGTCCTGGCGCAGGCCACGCCGCAAAAAGACAAGGACAAGCACAGCGGCAAAAACGCGCACCACCACAAGCGGCCGCACAAGACCAAGCAGGCGAAGCCCAAAGCCAAGCAGGCGCAGCAACACAAGGCGGCACAGCCGCGCAAGCCCGCAGCGCATCGGCGTGCGAAAACGCATGCGCGGCCAGCGCAGGTGAAAAAGCCGGCGGCGGCCCAGAACGCGGCCAAGAGAAAGCGCGCAAAAGCCGCCGCCAAGGCGGCTGCCAAGGCCAAAGCTGCCGCGCGCGCCAAGGCTGCCGCCCGGGCCAGAGCCAAGGCGAAGGCCGCTGCCAGAGCCAGAGCAAGAGCCGCCGCAGGTAAGGCCAAGGCCGCTAGAGCCAAGGCCGCGCGCGCGAAGGCCAAAGCCAAGTCCAAGCTGGAGCGCAAGCGCAAGCCAGCGGCAGCGCAAAAAACGCAGCCCGCGCACAAGGAGCGGCATCGGCAGGCGCACGAAAAGCGCGACGACGAGAAGCAGCAGCGCTCCGAGAGTAGCCGGCGCGATCACCCCCAGCCTGCGTATGCGCCGGCCGCGCAACGACACGCACCCGCCGCCAGCCCGCCGCCCAGGAAAGAACGGGCTCGGCACAAGCAGCACGCGCCGCCGGCGCCATCATCGAAACCCGCCCGCAGGGCAGGACCAACGCCGTCCGCGAAGTCCGCGCACCGGCCGCCGCCCCGCGGCGCGCCCAAATCCGCCGCCGCACCGCCGCCCAGCAAGCCGCGCGACGCCAGCGCCTTCATCCGTCGCAAAGGCGAAAGGCCCCGCCACGACTTCAACGCGATACGCCGCAGCCGGCATACGACGCGGGAAGGCAACCGCACAGTCATCCGCGAGGGCGACCGCACCATCGAGCGCGATCACCACCGCACCATCATCCGCCACCGCGAGTCCGACCGCTTCGCCATCGGCGCGCGGCGGGTGCACGTCGAGCACCACGGCGACCGTACGGTGACGATCGTGGTGCGGCCCGACGGCGTGCGCATCCTCAGCACCACCGACCGGCACGGCCACCTGATCCGGCGGGTGCGGCGCGACCCGCACGGCCGCGACTTCGTCATCTTCGACGACAGCGCGTTTGCCCCGCACCGCCGCGACGACGTGTTCGTCCATGTGCGGCCGCCGCGCGTGCACGACCGCCGCCGCTACATCGTCGATGCCCGGCGCGCCGACCGCCGGCGCCTTTACCGGCTGTTCACCGCGCCGCCGATCGCGCCCCTCCCCGGCTACTACACGGTCGACCAGGTGCGCTACAGCCATCCGCTGCGCGAATACATGCCGCGCGTCGACCTCGACATCCATTTCGACAGCGGCTCCTGGCAGCTCACGCCCGATCAGATCGACCGCCTGGGAGAGATCGCCTACGCCCTCAATGAGGCGATCGAGAGCAATCCGCGCGAGCTGTTCCTGATCGAAGGGCACACCGACGCAGTCGGCTCGGCGGAGGACAATCTGTCGCTGTCCGACCGGCGCGCCGAAGCGGTCGCGGTGGCGCTGACAGAGGTCTTCCAGGTGCCGCCGGAGAACCTGGTGACGCAAGGGTACGGCGAGGAATATCCCAGGGTGCCGACACTCGGGCCTTCGCGGGCCAACCGGCGCGTGGCGGTGCGCCGCATCACGCCGCTGATCGCGCGGCGGTAGCCTGGTTTGTAATTGCCTGGCACAGGCACGCGAAGCATGCGCGCGGGCCTCACGCCAATTCCGCTAGCAGGGCCTTGGCGTCGCGCAGATCGGGCCGCTCGAAGCCTTCGGTGGAGGCGCCATAGATCGGCGCCAGAACGTCGCACGCTTCTTGCTTGCACGCGCTCTCGCGCAACAGCCGTGCCAGACTCGTGGCGGCGCGTAATTCGAGCGGGCGGCAGGATTGCTTGCCCGCCATCGCCAACGCCTCACGGATAGCGCGTTCGGCCTCGCCGCGGTCGGGCCGCGCTAGCGCCCGCAGCGCTTCGCCGCGTAAGCGATAAAGCTCCGACGCACAGAACCAATTGCCCCTCGTGCGCATTTCGTCGACCGAGCGCTCGATCCTAGCCAAGGCTTGCGCGACTTTGCCGGCACGCAATTCCTGCTCGACGACCATGACGGCGTACATCGATCCAAAAGCGCCGGCAGTCGGGCTGGTGGCAGAGCCGATCATCTGTTCGATTCCGGCGTCGACGTCGCCATCCTGCGCGGCCAGCCAGCCGCGCATGAATTTGGCATCCATCAACTGCCAGGGAAATTTGTAGCGCTCGGCTAGCGGAAACAGCTCTTCCGCGATGGAGCGGCAGGCTTCCACATCCTTGAGCAACATCATGGTCAAGCCGCCGCGTGCCAGCGCATGCGCCAGAGAAGCCGTGTGGCCTAACGCGCGCCCATCTTCGATCGATAGAAGAGCCGTGCTGCAGGCTTGTTCCAGCCGCCCCTGACCCCAAAGGCTGACCGCATAAAAGGAGCGCGCGCACATGCGCGCATCGTGTCCCCCGAAATAATAGGCATGGTCGCGATGACGCTCGCGATCGTACAGACGGACGACCTCGCGCGCCGCCTCGCTCATCCCTGCGAAATCCGGCAAGCGCAGCAGCATCGGTACTCGGGCGTGATAGGCCTCCAGCAACAGGCCATCATCGTTGAGTTCACGCGCCACTGCGAGAAGCTCGTCGGCGAGCGCGGCGCCTTCGTCGACACGGCCGCTGGTAATGGCATTAAACCACGTGCCCCAGGTGGCGAGGTAGCGCTCGCGGCCTTTGTTCGGCAAGCGCTGGCTGAGCGCCAATGCTCGGCGGTATTGCTCCGCCGCTTCCTTCGCCGTCGGACCGAACGCGATCAGTTGCACCAGACCGAGGCCCAGGCGGACCCCGAGTTCGAGTGAATCGCGCGCAGGAGTCTCTGCCATCGCCTCGATAAGGTGCAATGCACTGGAATAATGCGCGATCGATTCCTTCAAGGCAAAGCGGCGCATGTCGCGCTCGCCGGCCTGCCGCCAATACTCAATGGCTTTTTCGCTTTGGCCGGCTCCCTCGAATTGCTGCGCCAGCATTTCCGGCGGCGTATCGGGAAAACGCCTCTCCAGCACCTGCGCGATGGCGCTGTGCAGCGCCTGACGCGGGGCGCGCAGCATGGTGGAATAGGCGGTGTCCTGCACCAGCGCATGCTTGAAGGCGTAACTGGCGTGCGGCGGCGCGCCGCGCATCAACAAGAGCTCGGCCTCGGTCAACCGCGCCAGCGCGTCCTGCAGCACGGTGTCGGGCAGTCCGGCAACGCTCGCGATCTGCTCATAGGAGAACTCACGGCCGATGGCCGCGCCGATCTGCAAGACCTCGCGCGCCGAGCCAAGCCGGTCGACGCGCGCCATCAGCGAGGCCTGCAGCGTGGCGGGGATGGCGACCTGCTGCGCCGAGCCGTCGAGCTCGTTGCTTTCCAGCACGGCCTTGGTCAGCTCCTCGACGAACAGCGGGACGCCGTCGGTGCGCTCGACGATTTGCTCGAGCAGCGATTGCGGCAACGCTTTGCCGCCGGCGACGTGATCGACCAGGCGCAGGCGCTCGCGCCGGCCGAGACGGTTGAGCGCCATGCTGGTGACATGAGGCTGGCCGGCCCAGGGCGGCGGGAAATCGGGGCGGTAGGTGACGAGCAGCAGGATCGGCAGCGTCTGCATGCGCTCGACCGTCAGCGTCAGCAATTCGAGCGAGGTCGGATCGCTCCAATGCACGTCTTCGAAGGCCGTCAGCACCGGGCCTTGGCGCGCCAAGCCTTCGAGCCGCGCCATTAGCGCGGCGAGCACCTGGTCGCGCTTACGCTTGGGATCCATGGGCGAGAAGCCTTCCTCCGGCTGCTCCAGACCCATAAGCTCGGCCAGCAAGCCCGTTTCCGCACCGGTGCAGCCGCTGC
>JARRNI010000380.1:0-5046 GCA_037385125.1 Pseudolabrys sp. | reverse complement strand
GTCGCCGACACGATCGAAGCCGGCCTTGTTGTAGGAGCCGATCTCGATGTTGACCAGAGACGCAAGCAACGCCTGCAAGGCCTCCTCTAGCGTGGCGAGCCAGTCGAGCACGGCGCGTTCTTTTGCCGTTATGTCGTTCATGAGCCTGCCAGATGTTGCTCGGCCTCGCGCGCGGCGTCTTCCATGGTGGTGAACACCGCGCCCTCTTTGACCAGACTGTCCACCAATTCCTCCAGCGCCAGCATGCGGTAGCCGCGCCCGATCACGTAAGGGTGCATGGTGTAGGTGAGCACGCCCCAGTCGACCGTCTTCTTCATGTAGCGGAACTCGTCCAGCCAATTCTGCATGACCGCGCGCGCCGGCTGCAAGCCGGGCAAAACGGTCGTGGCCATGCGGACGAATTCGAAATGCGGATAATCGTCGAGCGACCAGCTGATCGGCATCTCGACCAGCCTGGTTTCCTCGCCGAAGCGGAACGGCTCGCCGAGCCTTGCCGCGTCGCCGCGGCGCGCGCGGTAGGGCCGATAATCGGCGCCCATCAGGCTGGAATCGTAGTGGAAGCCATGAGCGAGCAGAAGGTCGACGGTGTGCTCGCTCAGATCCCAGGACGGCGAGCGGTAGCCGCGCGCCTTGCGCCCGCTCAGGCGTGCGATGGCGTCATTGGCGCGCACCAGGTCGGCTTCCTCCTGGTCGCGGCTCTGCGTTGCCGGCGGGATATGCGCCCAGCTGTGGTGCGCGACCTCGTGCCCGTCCGCAACCACCGCTTCGCATTCCCGCGGCCAGCTCTCGATGGTAAAGCCCGGAATGAACCAGGTCGCCTTGATCTCCCGCTCTTTCAGCAAAGCGAGGATGCGGCGCGACGCCACGGCACCGAACTCGCCGCGTGACAGCGGCGTCGGCGTGACCATGTCGCGGGCGATGAAGCCGGATTGGGTATCGAAGTCGAAGGTGAGACAGACGATGTGGCGAGGCACTTCATAACCTTTGTTGCGTCGAAGCAATGGGCCGCATCATACTTCGTCACTGGGGAAAAGGGGTCATGGCGGTCAGGGAAATCGGCATCATTGTCAATGGCGCTACCGGCCGCATCGCGTCCACCCAGCATCTGGCCAACGCGCTGTTGCCGATCCGTGCCGAAGGAGGCCTCGCGCTGGGGCCCGACCGGATCATGCCGCGACCCCTGCTGGTCGGACGCGACAGCGGCAGGCTCGCCGCTCTCGCGCAACGTCTGAGCTTCGAGCGCTGGACGACCGATCTCGACGCCGCGTTGGCCGACCCGGATTTCACGATGTTCTTTGACGCGTCGCCGACGCGGCAGCGCGTCGCCGTGCTGAGCAAGGCGATTGCCGCCGGCAAGCACATCTACAGCGAAAAGCCGGTGGCGCCCTCGGTGGCCGAAGGGATGGCGCTGTTGCAGGCCGTGCGGGCCCGTGGGCTGAAAGCGGGCGCGGTCGAGGACAAACTCTTTCTGCCCGGCTTGCAGAAGCTGGCGGCCCTGGCTGCCGGCGACTTTTTCGGCCGCGTGACCGGCTTCCGGCTCGATTTTGGCTGGTGGGTGTTCGACGGCGCCGAGCGCCCGAGCCAGCGGCCGAGCTGGAATTACCGGCGCAGCGGCGGCGGCGGTCTGACCTTGGACATGTATCCGCACTGGCGTTACGTGGTGGAAGGTATTCTCGGCCCCATCGCGCGCGTGGTGACCGCGGCGAAGACCGCGATCCCGCAGCGGGTGGACGAGGCCGGCCGTTCCTACCGTGTCGATGTCGATGATACGTCGATCACGCTGGCCGAACTGCAAAGCGGCGCGGTCGGCACGATCGTCTGCTCCTGGGCGACGCGCGTGCGCCGCGACGATCTGTTGACGCTGCAGGTCGACGGCACCGGGGGATCGGCGCTGGCGGGCCTGCACCGCTGCTGGACGCAAAGCGCGACCGATACGCCGGCGATAAGGCATTTCAATCCCGATACCGACCTCGGCATCGATTATCGCGCCTTCTGGAAGGAGGCCGCGGCCACCGGCGAAAAGATCAATCCCTATCGGGCCGGCTGGGAGCGCTTCCTTCGCCATGTCGTCGGCGACGCGCCGCTGGCGAGGGATATTTCCGCCGGCGTCCGCGACGTTCAACTGGCGGAAGCCTGCATACGCAGCGCCGCCGAGCGCCGATGGATTGAGCTCGACGCGGCCGGCTTGACTTAGGTCAAGGCCGTCGCCCCGGCGGGCAAATATCCATCTGCTGGGGCCTCTCGAAACGCGCCGGGACTTTCGATGTGCGAGCTTTTCAGCCTGGCGAGCCGTCTTCCGACCGTAGCGACGTTCTCGCTGCAGACCTTTGCGCAGCATGGCGGCGGCAAGGGCTGGAGCGTCGACGGTTGGGGCCTCGCCGTCTATGCGGACCGCGATGCGCGCCTGTACAAGGAGCCCGAGCCGGCCGTCGACAGCGAATGGCTGCGCTTCATCGAGAAACCGGCGTCTGCCGCGCCGGCTGGTCGTCCCGCATATCCGGCGCGCCACCCATGGCGGCATCAACCTGGCCAATACCCAGCCTTTTGCCCGCGAGCTCGGCGGCGCCGTGCATGTGTTCGCCCATAACGGCGATCTCGGCGGGCTGCTGCATAGGAGCATGCCTGGGCCGCAGCGTTTCAGGGCGATCGGCGGGACCGATTCCGAGATCGCCTTTTGCCTGCTGCTCGAGCGTCATGCGCCGCTCTGGCGCGGCGCGACGCCGCCGCCGATCGAGGTCCGGCGCGAGGTCGTCGAAGGCTTTGCGGCCGAAATGCGCAAGATCGGGCCGGCAAGCTTCCTATATGCCGATGGGGATGCATTGTTTGCGCACGTGGACCGCCGTCTGCAGAGTGACGGTAATATTTCACCGCCCGGCTTTGGTCGCTGCATCGGCGTTGTCCCATCGATCACGATGCCTTGCGCGCGGCGGGCGTCGATATCGAGCCGGGCGGCGTTGAACAAGAGGTGACGCTGATCGCGAGCGTGCCATTGACGCCCGAGCCCTGGCGTCCGATGTGGGAGGGCGAGGTGCTGGTGGTGCGCGATGGCTGCCCGCGCGCGCCGGTTTTCCTGGCGGCGGCCAGCAAGCTCGGACTGGCTGGGGCGGCGGAATAATGCGGGCGAAGATGAAAGACGGGCCGGTTTTTATGCGGCCGAAAAGGATTTCGAGCGATGGAAGAGAATAATCGCAAGCGCCAGATCATGATCTGGTACGTGATCGCCGCGGTTTTCGGCGTGTTCATCATCCAATCGTTCTGGACAAGTTACAATCAGGTCGCGACCATTCCCTATACGCAGTTCGAGAAGCTGCTTTCCGACAACCAGATCACCAAGGTCACGGTCAGCAAGGACTACGTCCAGGGCACCCTGAAAAAGCCGCTGCCCGACGGCAAGAAGTCCTTCTATACCAACCGGGTTGATCCGCAGCTCGCCAGCAAGCTGGCCGCCCATGACGTTGTCGTCACCGGCGCGCAGTCGAGCGGGCTCTTTCGCGATATCCTCTCCTGGGTCATTCCGCTCGGCATCTTCTATCTGATGTGGATGTTCCTGTTCCGCCGCATCGCCGAGCGGCAGGGCATGGGCGGCCTGATGGCGATCGGCAAGTCGCGCGCCAAGGTCTATGTCGAAAAGGACACCAAGGTCACGTTCGAGGACGTCGCCGGCGTGGACGAGGCCAAGAACGAGCTGGCGGAAGTCGTCTCCTTTCTGAAGAACCCGCGGTCATACGGACGGCTGGGCGCCCGCTCGCCCAAGGGCATACTGCTGGTGGGGCCGCCCGGCACCGGCAAGACGCTGCTGGCGCGCGCGGTCGCCGGCGAGGCAGGCGTGCCGTTCTTCTCGATCTCGGGCTCGGAATTCGTGGAAATGTTCGTGGGCGTGGGCGCGGCCCGCGTGCGCGACCTGTTCGTGCAGGCGCGCAAGGCGGCGCCCTGCATCATCTTCATCGACGAGTTGGACGCGCTCGGGCGCAGCCGCGCGCCGATGGCCATGGGCGGCATGGACGAGAAGGAACAGACGCTCAACCAGCTCTTGGCCGAGCTCGACGGCTTCGACCCGAGCTCGGGCGTCATCCTGCTGGCGGCGACCAACCGGCCGGAGGTGCTCGATCCCGCGCTGCTGCGCGCCGGCCGCTTCGACCGCCAGGTGCTGGTCGACCGCCCCGACCGGCTGGGTCGTCTCGCCATCCTCAAGGTGCATATCGGCAACGTGAAGATCGCCCAGGACGTCGATCTCGACGTGGTTGCCGGGCTGACCACCGGCTTCACCGGCGCCGACATCGCCAACCTGGTCAACGAGGCGGCGATTGTCGCCACCCGCCGCAACGCCACCTCCGTCAGCCTCGACGATTTCACCGTCGCCATCGAGCGCATCGTGGCCGGCCTGGAGAAGAAGAGCCGCGTGCTGAGCGACAAGGAGCGGCGCCGGGTCGCCTATCACGAGATGGGTCACGCACTGGTGGCTTCCAGCCTGCCGGGCGTCGATCCGGTGCAGAAGGTCTCGATCATTCCGCGCGGCGTCGGGGCGCTCGGCTATACCATGCAGCGGCCGACCGAGGACCGCTTCCTGCTCAACGAAACCGACCTGAAGAACCGGGTCGCCGTGCTGATGGGCGGGCGCGCCGCCGAGCAACTCATCTTCGACGGCGAAGTCTCGACCGGCGCCGCCGACGACCTGCAGCGGGCGACCGAGATCGCGTTCGAAATGGTCACCCATTATGGCATGGACAAGAAGGTGGGCCAGCGCACCTATGCGCAGACGCGCCAGCAGTTTCTCGGCATCCCGCAGACCGAGCGCATCGACGCGGCGGAAGCGACCACGCGCGAGATCGATGTGGCGATCCGCGACATCGTCGCGCAGGGGCTGGCGCGGGCGACGGAAGTGCTCACGTCGCGCCGGAGCGATCTGGAGGACGGCGCCAAGCTTCTTTTGAAAAAGGAGACGTTGACGACCGCCGACTTCCCGCCGATCGGGCCGCGCAAGCCGGACGAAGGCGAAGCAGGCGAGGAATTGCGCCGGTCGGCGTGATACTGCGTTCGTCGGATTCA
>JARRNI010000379.1:0-5048 GCA_037385125.1 Pseudolabrys sp. | reverse complement strand
GTCTAATCGTGTAGATGATGGCTGCTCCGAAAAAGCTCCATATGCAGAAAACGTATGCGTCTAGCCCAGCCATAATTCCTGTAGTCAGAAAGGGGTTATAGTTTGAGGGGTAGAAGTCTGTTCGCTGTGATCTCCTACGCGCAGGTGATCAAGGAGATTTGACGCGAGGTGTGCCCCGGATGCTGCGCAACACGAGCGCAACCGAAGTGTTGCGCTGGCTGATCCGGGGCCCAGCTTTCTTGAGCTAACCGAGGTCCCGGGTCTGCAGCGCACCACTTCCGTGCTGCGCTGCGCCCGGGACACGCCGCAAAATCACTGATTGATGCACGAATTGATGTAGGCGCTCGGGTTGCCGGTAGCGTTCGGGCCGTAGACGCCGGCCTGATGGGCGCAGCGGGCGGCACGCTGGGGAAAGCTCTCCTTTCCGCCGGGACCCAGGCCGGGGGCCGCCGGCCGCAGGTTGGGCAGCGTCCGGCCGGTCTCCGGGACGAATATCGGCGGCGGCGTCTTCGGCCGTTGTGGCGTCGGCGGCGGCTGGTAATGGGGCACGGAACGCGGCTTCTGCGGGCCGGGCAGCGGCACCGGATAGACCGGATTGGACGAGCCGCGGCTGGTGCGCTCTTTGTAATGACGGCGAGTGGGCTTGCGCGGAACATGCTTGCGCGTCTTCGCATGCGGCTTGGCATGCGGTTCCGGCCGCATGATGCTGATGGTGCCGCCGTCGGACACGGTCTGCGCCGATACCGCCGGCGCGGCGAGTCCCAGGGCGAGCAGGACGATAAAGAATCCTCGCATGCCGCTCAGCTAAGCATTGGGCGGCCGCGCCGCTACTCCTCCGGCGCCTCGACGATGGGGTCGTAGCGGGAGGCGTCGAAGCCGAGCAGGTTCCAGGTCTGATGCATGTGCGGCGGCAGCGGCGCCGACACGTCGATCACGCCGCCACGCGGATGCGGCACTACGATGCGGCGCGCCAGCAGATGCAGCTTGTCCTGGATACCGCCGGGCAACTCCCAGTTCTCCTTGTTGAAGTATTTCGGGTCGCCGACGATCGGATGGTCGATATGCGCCATGTGGGCGCGCAGCTGATGGGTGCGGCCGGTGACCGGCTTGAGCGACAGCCAGGCGAGCTTCCGCGCCGACGTCTCCACCACCGCGTAATAGGTGACGGCGTGGCTGGCGCCCCTCTCGCCGTGGGCGGCGACGCGCATCAGGCTATCCTCCTCGCGCTCCTCCTTGGCGAGATAGGTGGAGATGCGGCCGTGACGCGGCTTCGGCACGCCTGCGACCAGCGCCCAGTAGATCTTGCGCGCCGCACGCGAGCGGAAGGTCTTCGACAGCGCCGCGGCGGCGAAGCGCGTCTTGGCCACCAGCAGGCAGCCGGCGGTGTCCTTGTCGAGGCGGTGCACCAAGCGCGGGCGCTGGGCGTCGCGGCCGGGTCCGCGCAGAGCTTCCAGCATGCCGTCGATATGGCGCATGGTGCCGGAACCGCCCTGCACGGCGAGACCCATGGGCTTGTTGAGCACCATGACGTCGTCGTCTTCGTAGAGCGTGATCGATTGCAGGAAGGCGCGGTCGTTCTGCGCAGCCGACGCGTCGGCGCGCGGCTTCGGCTCATCGAGCTTGAGCGGGGGGACGCGCACCGCCTGGCCGGCGGCAAGCCGCGCCTTCGGCTGGGTGCGCCGGCCGTCGATGCGCACCTCGCCTTTGCGGATGATGCGCTGGACATGGCTGAAAGACAGGCCCGGAAAGCGCGCCTCGAAGAAACGGTCGACGCGCATGTCGTTTTCGTCCGGGGTGACGGTGATAGTCTGCACGGCGGTGGGCAGCACTTTCTGCTCCCCTCCCCCCGCGCGCGCATGCTGCTCGAGCCCCTCCGGCTCGCGGAGTTTATCATCGAGCCGCGCTTTGCGCGGACCCCTACGCTCGCCGACCTTACCCGCCGCTGCATGGGGAGAGGGTAAGCCGTGCCGTTTGCCGGCGCTTTGCCCTTTCCCGTCCGGCTGATGGCGCGGTCCGGCCATCTGCTTGCCGCCACCCGGCTGGCGCGGGCCTCGACTCCGGCTGCGGGTCATAAAACGCCTGCTTTATCAAAAACGGCGGTTTCGCGCGGTATGGACAATTGCCACAATCCGCACCGACTCTGACCGAACGCGATAGATGATGACATAGGGCAATCCGGCGATGGACAGAAAGCGGGCCTCGCGCCGACCCGGACGACCGAGGTACGGCGAGTTGCCCAGCACATCAGTAACGGCCCGAATACGGCTGACAACCCGCTCGGCGACGTTCGGATCGTCGTTTGCGATGTAGGAGAAAATGGAATTGGGATTGCCCAGAGCACCTTTGTGATAGATGACCCTCATGCCTTCAGCCGCGCGAAGAAGGCCTCAACCTCTTCGTCGCTAGCAAAATCGTCGCTGTCAAGACGACGGTCGAGTTCTGCTAACTGCTCGGGCGTCAACTCAATCTCGATGTCTCCATTGTCGAGAAACTCGAGAAGAAGCGCCGCTGCCGCCTGCTGACGGTCGTCCGGCAGCTCGCTCAGCCGCGCAATGGCTTCGCTCAATTGCTTGTTCATCGGCGCCTCCATTCGAACGACAATATAGTGCTTCGCAGGCCTGGTTCCAATGCAGCCAAGGCCCTAGCGGACGCCTCTGGCGCTCACCTGGACCGCTGCAATTTGGCGCGGGGCGCGTGTTTCCAGACTACGGTGATGCGATCGCCGGCGAGGTGCAACGAGACCGGGATGCCATGCCTGCGCGCCTTGTCCACGCAGAACACTTCGACATGGAGAGTGTTGCCGGTGCGATAGGAGCGGCCGATACGGCAGGTAGCGCCCGCCCCGCGCAGCGACTGCCGCGTCACCACAAGCAACGCCTCGCCGGATGCGCCGATGCCGGCGCAGAGCGAAGGATCGGCCGCCCAGCGCCCCGTCATCGGCTCGGCCGCATGCAGCGCCGTAGCGGCCGAGGCCGCCAAGCTGACCAGCGCCGTGCAAGCCAAAGCCCTCACGCCCCGCCCCGCTCCTTCCGCAGCCTGGCCCAGTAGTCTAGCCGCTTCCTGATCTCGCGTTCGAAGCCGCGCTCGGGCGGATCGTAGAATGTCTGCCGCGGCAGCGCATCGGGAAAATAGTTCTGGCCGGAAAAGGCCTCCTCCTGATCGTGGTCGTAGGCATAGCCGCGGCCGTAGCCTTCGTCGCGCATCAGCCCGGTTGGCGCATTGAGGATGTGCTTGGGCGGCAGCAGCGAGCCCTTTTCCTTGGCAACGCGCATGGCGGCACCGTATGCGGTATAGCCGGCATTCGATTTCGGCGCGGTCGCCATGTAGATCACCGCCTGCGCGATAGCGAGTTCGCCCTCCGGCGAGCCCAAAAAGTCGTAGGCATCCTTGGCGGCATTGGCGACGATGAGCGCCTGCGGATCGGCCATGCCGACATCCTCGATCGCCATGCGCACCACGCGGCGCGCGATGTAGAGCGGAGGCTCGCCGGCGTCGAGCATGCGGCAGAGATAATAGATCGCGGCATCCGGATCGGAGCCGCGCACCGATTTGTGCAGCGCGCTGATGAGATTGTAGTGACCGTCTTGGCTCTTGTCGTAGAGCGGCGCGCGCCGCTGCACGATCTCCTGCAGTTGCGGGGCATTGAACGTCTCGTCCTGGCGGGCCGCACGCCAGACTTCCTCGGCAAGCGTGAGCGCGGCGCGGCCGTCGCCGTCGGCCATGCCGATCAATTGCCGACGCGCTTCCGCGTCGAGCGGCAGCTGGCGGGCTTCGATTGTCTCCGCGCGCCCGAGCAGCTTCTCGATCGCGGCACCGTCGAGCGATTTGAAAACCAGCACGCGCGCCCGGGAGAGCAGCGGCGCGTTGAGCTCGAACGATGGGTTCTCGGTGGTGGCGCCTACCAGGATGATGGTGCCATCCTCCATGACGGGGAGGAAACTGTCCTGTTGCGCGCGGTTAAAGCGGTGGATTTCGTCGACGAACAGCAGCGTGCCCTGGCCGAGCTCGCGGCGGCGGCGCGCCTCCTCGAACACTTTCTTCAGGTCGGCGACGCCGGTGAAGATGGCGGAAATCTGCTCGAAATGCAGGTCGGTGGCGCGCGCCAAGAGCCGCGCTACCGTGGTCTTGCCGGTGCCGGGCGGGCCCCAGAAGACCAGTGAGCCAAGCGAGCGCGTCGAAAGCATGCGGCTAAGCGCGCCGTCGGGGCCGAGCAGATGATCCTGGCCGACCACCTCGTCGAGCTTCTGCGGGCGCAGGCGGTCGGCGAGCGGGCGCGGGGCATCCTGGTCGAGGCCGGCGGCGGCGAACAGGGTCGGTCCGCTCGCTTTGCCACGGGGGCTCATGGCAGGGCCTTGCGCGTCCCGGGCGCAGCGCAGCGCGTGGCGGTGCGCCGCATCCGGGACACGAGGCTGCCCATAGCCATCGTCATCCCCCGAACACCGCCGTGATCTGGCGGCCGCCGCGGCGCAGGACGACGCGCCAGCTGCGGTGGCGTCGGTCGGCCACGCGCGCGAGATCATGGGTCTTCTCGATGCGGTGATTGTTCACCGACACGATGATGTCGCCGCGCCGGAAGCCGACATTGCCGGCGAAGGAGCCAGGGTGAACGCCGACCACGACGACGCCGCGATTGGACTCGTCGAGCTGCAACTCGTTGGCCAGCGCCGGCGACAGGTTGGCGACCGTGGCGCCGGAAAACGGCGAGTTGCTGCGGATGGTGATCTCGTCACGCGGATAGTCCGGCGCGGTATGGAGCGCCACCCGCACGGTGAGCGGGCGGCCGTTGCGGCGGATGTCGAGCGCAACGCTGCCGCCGAGCGGCTTGGTGGCGAAGCGGTACCGGAAGGCATTGGGATCGTCTACCTCCTGCCCATCGATCGACAAAATGAGGTCGCCGGGCTTGAGGCCGGCTTCGGCGGCGGGGCTGCCGTGCAGCACATCGGTGATCAGCGCGCCGGTCGGGCGCGACATGCCGAGGCTGTCGGCGATGTCGGGCGTGACGTCCTGCAGCTTGGCGCCGAGCCAGGGCCGCCGCACGGTCTTACCGC
>JARRNI010000378.1:0-5453 GCA_037385125.1 Pseudolabrys sp. | reverse complement strand
AAGCGATGATCGTCAGCACGATGGTCGCAATACCACCGACTGCTTCTGCAAATATGCCGCTCGTTTCCGTAGCGGTTGTTGCTGTAGTCTGGGTAACGCTCATAGGAGCCTCCTATCTTTCAGAAACCTCCGCCGCTGCGCGATCTCGGAAAATCAGCAATCTGCCGGGATTACTGTCCCGGCTCTGCGGCGACGCCGGTTCCGGCTTTCGCCCCCGCCCCGGGGCATCGCCGATGTTCCGGGGCTTGTGCATGAAGAACGAGTTGGTAGGCCCGCGCGTTCCGTAAATTCGGCGAAACACTGACAAAGGTAGCAAAATCGGGCCTCGCCGGCGCCGGGAACCCTCTTTCGCGCGGCGGCGGCGAACGGTAAATATCGCCCCGCACGAAGGCCAGGAGCAGATGGCGCGCGAGTTCGCCCGCGACGTGGTGCTGCTCGAGCAGACCGCCATCAATCCGGTAGTGGTGCATGGCGGCGGCCCGCAGATCCAGGCCATGCTCACGAAGCTCGGCATCAAGTCGGAATTCGCCGGAGGCCTGCGCATCACCGACGAGAAGACCATCGAGATCGTCGAGATGGTGCTGGCCGGCTCGATCAACAAGCAGATCGTCGGCTACGTCAATGCCGCCGGCGGCAAGGCCGTCGGCCTGTGCGGCAAGGACGGCAACATGGTGCGGGCGAAGAAAGTCACCCGCACCGTGGTCGATCCCGATTCCAACATCGAAAAGGTGGTCGACCTCGGCTTCGTCGGCGACCCGGACAAGGTCGATACCACCATCCTCAGCCAGATGATCGGCCGCGAGATGATCCCGGTGCTGGCGCCGGTGGCGACCTCGGCGGACGGCGGCACCTTCAACGTCAACGCAGACACCTTCGCCGGGGCCGTCGCCGGCGCGCTCAAGGCCAAGCGGCTGCTGCTCCTGACCGACGTGCCCGGCGTGCTCGACAAATCGAAGAAGCTGATCGAGCAATTGTCGGTCGCCGATGCCCGCAAGCTGATCGCCGACGGCACCATTTCCGGCGGCATGATCCCCAAGGTTGAGACCTGCATCTACGCGCTCGACCAGGGCGTGGAAGGCGTGGTGATCATGGACGGCAAGGTGCCGCACGCGATCCTGCTCGAGCTTCTCACCGATCATGGCGTCGGCACGCTGATGCACCGCTGAGCGGGACACCCCGCATTCGCCAACGCCAGGTTCCCGCATGGTCGGCGGCCGATCGCGCGTCTATTGCACGGACGCAAGACGGCGTAGTGTGGCTCCCAACCAACTTAAAAATCGAGGGAGGATGAAATGCTCACAACACGTAGCGGGATTTTCGCTGCGGGCGCCGTGGCCGCGGCGCTCGCGATCGCGACCCCTGCCTCCGCGCAGATCTACAGCATAGGCACCGGCAAGCAGGGCTTCTTTACCTATTCGGCCGGCGCCTCCATCGCCAAGGTCGCCGCCGACGACGGGCTGAACCTGCGCGTCAAGCCATTCGGCGGCTCGAGCGCTTATGTGCCGGGCGTCAACGCCGGCGAGCAGCAGTTCGGCCTCGCCAACGAGCTAGAGACGCATTTCGCCGTCACCGGCACGGGCATCTACAAGGGCAGGCCGCAGCCGCATCTGCGCGTGGTCGCGGTGCTCACGCCGCTCTATTCGGAAATGTTCGTCGCCAAGGATTCCCCCATCAAGTCCATTTCCGATCTCAAGGGCAAGCGCATCCCGAGCGGCTATGCCAGCCAGCGCGTGCTCGACGTGCTCACCAAGGGCACACTCGCCAATGGCGGCCTGACCTATAAGGACGTGCAGAAGGTGCCAGTGCCGAACGTGGTTGGCGGCGCCAACGAGTTCCTGCAGGGCAAGGCCGACGCCTTCATGTTCGCGGTCGGCGCCGGCAAGGTCGCCGAGGTCAACGCCAAGAAGGCCGTGCGCGTGCTGCCGGTCGACGATTCCAAAGCAGCGATGGCGCGGCTGCGCAAATTCATCCCGGTCGCCTATGCCACGACCCTCAAGCCGGGCAAGGGCCGCGCCGGCGTCGACAAGCCGGTCCGCGTCTATGCTTACGACTATCTCGTGCTGACCAACGACAAGGTGCCCGACGACGTGGTCTACAAGCTCGCCAAGCTGCTGCACGACCACCAGAAGCAGCTGGCGGCCAATTTCGGCGCGCTCTCGGGCTTCAATCCGAAGCGCATGAACAAGGACCTGGGCGCGGCGCATTTCCACCCGGGCGCGATCAAGTATTACAAGGAAATCGGCCAGTGGCCGCCGAAGAGCGCCAACTGAGCGGGCGCACAGGGAGCAGCAACAAGCGGGTCGAGCCGAACGGATCTCCTTGCCGTGTCTGACGAGACCAACCAAGCGCCGGCGGGCTCCCAATCAATGGGCGCCCGCCGGCTGATTTTTGCGCTGGCCAGCCTGCTCACGCTCGGCTCGATCGGCTTCGCGCTGCAGTTTTACCGCAATGTGCTCGGCCTGCTGCTCTACAACGAGCAGTTTCTGGCCGGCATGGTCGGGCTCGGCATGGCGCTGGTCTATCTGACCCAGCCGGCCCGGCGCGGCGCGCTGCGCGAGCGCATCCCCTGGCACGACTGGCTGCTGGCGACTTTGAGCCTCGCGCTCGGCATCTATGTCGCGATGCGCTTTCCGGCGCTGTCGGAGGACATGACGCGAAGGCCGATCGACGGCCTGATCGCCGCCTTCATCACCGTGCCGATGGTCATCGAGGCGCTGCGCCGCACCGTCGGCTGGGCGCTCACCGTCGTGGTGCTGGTGTTTCTGGTCTACGCGCCGCTCGGCCAATACGTGCCCGGCGCGCTACAGGGCCTGCCGGTCAATCTACCGCAGCTTGCCTACTACCTGGTGTGGGATTCGGGCAGCATGCTCGGACTGCCAGTGCTGGTGGCCGCGACCATCGTCATCGCCTTCGTGTTCTTCGGCAATCTGCTGTTCGCCTCCGGCGGCTCGAATTTCTTTACCGACATTGCGTTGACTTTGATGGGCCGCTTCCGCGGTGGCTCGGCCAAGATCGCGGTCACCGCCTCCTGCCTGTTCGGCATGATCTCGGGCAGCGCGGTGAGCAATGTCGCTTCCGTCGGCGTGCTGACCATTCCGCTGATGCGGCGCGGCGGCTATCCCGGCCATGTGGCGGCCGCCGTCGAGGCGGTCGCTTCCACCGGCGGGCAGCTCATGCCGCCGGTGATGGGCGCCGCCGCCTTCCTGATGGCCGAGTTCCTGCAGGTGCCCTACCGCAACGTGGCCATCGCCGCGGCGCTGCCCTCGCTGCTCTACTACTACGCGCTATTCGTCCAGGCCGACCTCCTGGCTGCGCGCGCCGGCCTCGAGGCGATCGACATGGAAGGTGTGCCGCCGCTCGGCCAGGTGCTCCGCCAGGGCTGGCACTTTATCCTGCCCTTCGCGGCGCTGGTCTACACCCTGTTCTGGCTGAACTGGTCGCCGGAACTGGCGGCGCTCGGCGCCTGTGGCGTGCTGCTCGTCACCGGGACGACGCTCGGCTATGGCGGCAAGCGGTTGAGATTTTCCGACCTGTTCCGCGCCCTGCAATCGACCGGCCTGGTCTCGCTCGACCTGTTGATGATCACCGCCGCCGCCGGCTTCATCATCGGCGTGCTCAACATCACGGGGCTCAGCTTCGCGCTCACGCTGATGCTGGTGGAGATCGGCAAGAACAGCCTGTGGCTGCTGCTCACGCTGGCGGCGCTGGTCTCCATCATCCTCGGCATGGGCATGCCGACGGTCGGCGTCTACGTGCTGCTCGCCGCTTTGGTGGCGCCATCGATGGTGCAGATCGGCCTGTCGCCCATGGCCTCGCACATGTTCGTGCTTTATTTCGGCATGATGTCGATGATCACGCCGCCGGTGGCGCTGGCCGCTTTCGCGGCGGCTTCGCTGGCCGGAACCGATCCGATGAAGACCGGTTGGACCGCGGTGCGCTTCGGCTGGATCGCCTACATCATTCCATTCCTGTTCGTGCACGCGCCCTCGCTGCTGCTGGAGGGTTCGATCTTTGCGGTGCTGACCTCGCTGTTCAGCGCGCTGGTCGGCGTGTGGCTGATTTGCGCCGCCTTCGCCGGCTATGCCTTGCGCGTGCTGAGTACGCCGATGCGGCTGGCCTTCGGCTTTGCCGGGCTGCTGCTGTTCATCCCCGCCGATGCCGTCCGCCACGGCCTGTGGACCGATGTGGCCGGGCTCGCGCTCGGCGCCATGCTGCTGGCGCGCGAAATCATGGCGACGCGCGTGCACCGGCAAGCCGCCTGACGTGTCGGGCGCCTGTTCGATTGGCTAGCATGGCGCATGATTCGCGCGACCGCTGCCGCTTTGTACGGCTTCGCACTTGCTCTTGCCGCCCAGCCGGCGCAGGCCGGGCTGACGCTATGCAACCGCACCAGCTATCGCGTCGACGCCGCGTTCGGGCTGGAAAAGCAGCCCAAGGTCGCCACCCGCGGCTGGTTCAAGCTCGATCCCGGCGAATGCAAAGAGGTGGTGGACGGCACGCTCGACGCCGACATGGTTTATGTGCATTCGCGCACGCCGCCGGTCTACGGCACGCCGCCCGAGGCGGAAACGGGGCAGGCCGAGTTGTGCGTCCGCGCCGGCGATTTCGACATTCCCGACGGCCGCGACTGTCCGCTCAGCCAACAGGTGCACTTCGCCGCGGCGCGGCCTTCCGATTCAAAGAACGGGCCCGTGGTCTATCTGGCCGAGCAGGCAGCCTATGACGACGCGCAAGCGCGGCGCGCCGGCATCCAGCGCCTGCTCACCATCGCCGGCTACGACGCCTATCCGATCGACGGCGTCAAGGGCACCAAGACCGAGAAGGCGATCGCCCAGTTCCTCAGCGACCACAAGCTGTCAGCCGACGAAGCCTTCAAGCCCGGCTTCTTCGACACGCTGCTCGCCGCCGCGCGCAACCCGCAAGGCAAGGGCTTTTCCTGGTGCAACGACACCCGATATACCGTGATGGCGTCGCTCGGCGTGGTCGAGATGGGCGCAATCGTGACCCGCGGCTGGTATCGCATCGCCGCCGGCAAGTGCCTGCGGCCGGTCTTGCGCGGACATCCGCACCGGCTCTACTCCTACGCCGAGGCGGTGGATGACAGCGGGCGCATGGTCATGCGTGAGGGTAAGCCACTCGCCTGGGGCGGCAGCCTGCCGCTTTGCACGCGCGGGGGCCGCTTCGCGCTGAGCAACCACAAGGATTGCAGCGCCCGCGGCCTGAAATCCGCCGGCTTTGCCGTCATCCATGTGGGGGCCAAGCCCTCCACCACGGTGCGCTTCAAGGAACCGTAACCGCCAAGCGCGCGGCACCGGCGGGCGGGTTGAGATGCTTTTCGCATTCGTGCGATACTGTTCGCAGGAGAGCCGACGAATGGCCAAAGATGCCTGCAAGGTCCTGCTGGTCTATCCGAAATTCATTCCAAACACGTTTTGGAACTATACGGATACCTG
>JARRNI010000377.1:0-5065 GCA_037385125.1 Pseudolabrys sp. | reverse complement strand
TCAGCCTGCGTGTGAATGGCGAGGAGCGGACGTTCGACGGCGATCCGACGATGCCGCTCATGTGGTACCTGCGTGACGATCTCGGCATGACGGGCACGAAGTTCGGCTGCGGCGTCGCGCTTTGCGGTGCCTGCACGGTGCATCTCGACGGCGAAGCCGTGCGCTCATGCGCCGTGCAGATGGGCGACGTCGGCGGCAAGTCGGTCGTCACCATCGAAGGCCTCGACCCGCACGGCCAGCATCCGGTGCAGGTCGCCTGGCGCAATTACGGCGTGCCGCAGTGCGGCTACTGCCAGGCCGGCCAAATCATGCAGGCGGCGGCGCTCTTGAAGAAGACGCCGGCGCCGACCGACGACGAAATCAAGAATGCGATGTCCGGCAACCTGTGCCGCTGCGGCTGCTACCAGCGCATCCACGCGGCCATCCGTTCCATCGCGCAGGGAGCGTGACATGACCCATTACCGCAGCGACGAACGCCCCATCATCACCAATGTCAGCCGCCGCGGCATGGTCAAAGGCGTGGTCGCGACTGGCGGCCTCATTCTGGCGGCGCAGTTCCCCGCCATCCGCGGCGCCTTGGCCTATCCGACCGGCGCCTCCGCCATGCCGCACGGCGTGGTCAGCGATCCGCACGTGTTCGTCTCGATCGCGCCGGACGGTATCGTCAGCATCGTCGCCCATCGCGCCGAAATGGGCAACGGCGCCGCGCGCACCTCGCTGCCGATGATCGTCGCCGACGAGCTCGAGGCCGACTGGTCCAAGGTCCGCATCGTGCAGTCGCCGGGCGACGAGGAGAAATATGGCAACCAGGATACCGACGGCTCGCGCAGCATCCGCCATTTCATCCAGCCGATGCGGCTGTGCGGCGCTTCCGCCCGCCACATGCTGGAGCAGGCGGCGGCCAAACGCTGGGGCGTCGACATCTCCGAGGTCGAGGCGGAGAACCATGAGGTCGTGCACCGCGGCTCCGGCCGCAAGCTCGGCTATGGCGCGCTCGCCAAGGACGCGGCCAAGCTGCCGACCCCGCCCGCCGATAAGGTGAAGCAGAAGGACGAGAAGGCCTTCCGCTACATGGGCAAGGGCAATATCGGAATCGTCGATCTCTACGACATCACGACCGGCGGCACGACCTACGGCCAGGACGTGAAACTGCCCGGCCTGATGTTCGCGGTGGTGGCGCGGCCGCCGGTCGTCGGCGGCAAGGTGAAATCCTACGACGCCAGCGCGACCATGAAGATTCCCGGGGTCGTGAAGGTGACGACCATCGCGCCGACGTCGGAGCCGAATAAATACGCCCCGCTCGGCGGCGTCGCGGTCATCGCCAAGAACACCTGGGCGGCGATCCGCGGGCGCAAGACGCTCAAGATCGTGTGGGACGACGGGCCCAACAAGTCCTACGACTCGAAGACCTACAAGGCCATGCTGCAGTCCCATGTGCGCAAGCCCGGCAAGCTGGAGCGCAACAGGGGCGACGCCATGAAGGCGCTGGCCTCCGCCAAGAAGGTCATCACGGCGGAGTACTATGCGCCCCATCTAGCGCACGCCACCATGGAGCCGCCGGCGGCGACCGCCCGCAAGAGCAGCAGCGGCATCTGGGAGGTCTGGGCCCCGCTGCAAAGCCCGGGCAACGCGCGCGGCGACATCGCCAAGACGCTCGGCGTCAAGCCCGAGCAGACAGTGGTGCACGAGACGCTGCTCGGCGGCGGCTTCGGCCGCAAGTCGAAATGCGACTACGCGCTCGAGGCCGCGCTCCTGTCCAAGGCCATGGACGGCGCGCCGGTGAAGGTGGTGTGGACGCGCGAGGACGACATCCGCCACGACTTCTACCACACCGTCACCGTCGACCGCTTCGAGGCCGGCCTCGACGACAACGGCAAGGTGGTCGCCTGGCGCCACCGCAGCGCGGCGCCAACCTTCATGTCGAACTTCGTCCCTGATCCGAAGCACCCGAGCGCGATCGAGCTCGGCATGGGGTGGGTCGATGCGCCGTTCAACATACCGAACATCCGGATGGAGAGCGGCGAGGCGCCCTCGGAGGTCCGCATCGGCTGGTTCCGCTCGGTCAACAACGTGATGCACGGCTGGTCGACCCAGTCGTTCATCGCCGAGCTCGCCGATGCGCTCGGCCGCGACCAGAAGGACTTCCTCTTGGAAATGATCGGGCCGGCGCGCATCGTCGACCCGCGCAAGGAGGTCACCACCAAGTTCTGGGATTACGGCGAGCCGTTTGAGACCTTCCCCATTGACACCGCCAGGCTGCGTAATGTGACGGAACTCGTCGCCAAGCGGGCCGGCTGGGGTAGGAAGCTTCCGGAGGGCCACGCGCTCGGCATTGCCGCGCACCGTGCCTTTGTCAGCTACGTCGCGACGGTGGTGGAAGTCGCGGTCGACAAGGACGGGACCTACACGGTTCCGCGTGTGGATACCGCCTTCGACTGCGGCTTCTGCGTCAACCCCGAGCGGGTGCACTCGCAGACCGAGGGTGCGGCCGTCATGGGGCTGGCGCTCGCCCGCTACGGCGCCATCACCTTCAAGGATGGCCGGGTCCAGCAGGGCAACTTCGACGATTTCCAGATCACCCGGATCGACGAATCGCCCCTGGAGGTGCGGACCCATATTGTCGAGCATGGGATCGACGTGCATCCCAGCGGGGTCGGCGAGCCGTGCCTGCCGCCGTTCGCGCCGGCGCTCTGCAACGCCATCTTCAACGCGACCGGAAAGCGCATCCGGGATTTGCCGATCGGCCAGCAGATCAAGATCTGACGGCAAAGCCACGGCAGGATGCGCGTTATGCGGGCAATCCTGCCTCAGGCTTGCGACCGCCCCGCCGGTCGGCGGGGCGGTCTTTTTTGGTCTCCTGGGGCCCGCCGGAGAGCATTGGAGGCAGGCAAAAACTAGCGCGGAAAGTGGATAACGCCGGTGGACGAGGCGGGTCCGGCGCGCTAGGAACGGGCCGTCCCGAAAGCTCCGCCCCGGTCGCTAAATGATTATTACGGCGCTGTTTTTCTATCTGTTCGCCGGCGTCTGCGTGGCGAGCGCCTTCATGGTGATCGCCGCCCGCAACCCGGTGCATTCGGTTCTCTTCCTCATCCTCGCCTTCGTCAATGCCGCCGGCTTGTTCGTGATGATGGGCGCCGAGTTCCTGGCGATGATCCTGGTCATCGTCTATGTCGGCGCGGTGGCGGTGCTGTTCCTATTCGTCGTGATGATGCTCGACGTCGACTTCGCCTCACTCAAGACCGGCATGCTGCAATACCTGCCAGTGGGTGCGCTGGTCGGCGGCATCTTCCTGGCCGAACTCCTGCTGGTGGTCGGCGCCTGGACCATCGCGCCGGGCGCGCCGCACGCCATCACCGCGCCGATCCCGCCGATCGCCCACATCCACAACACCGAGGCGATCGGCCTCGTGCTCTACACCAAGTATGTCTACTACTTCGAGGCTGCTGGCATGATCCTGCTGGTCGCCATGGTGGGCGCCATCGTGCTCACCTTGCAGCACCGGGTGCGCGTGCGCCGGCAGTCGATCGCCGAACAGGTGGCGCGCAACAAGGCGACGGCCATCGAACTGCGTCCCGTGCGGCCGGGGCAGGGCTGGGGAGGACCGTCGTCATGACCATCGGGCTCGGCCATTACCTGGCGGTCGCCGCCATCCTGTTCACGCTCGGCATCTTCGGCATCTTCCTCAACCGCAAAAACGTCATCATCATCCTGATGTCGATTGAATTGATCCTGCTGGCGGTCAACATCAACCTGGTGGCGTTCTCATCGCACCTCAATGACATCGTCGGTCAGATTTACGCGCTGATCGTGCTCACCGTGGCGGCGGCGGAGGCCGCCATCGGGCTTGCCATTCTCGTGGTCTTCTACCGCAACAAGGGCTCCATCGCGGTCGAAGATATCAACATCATGAAGGGCTGAAGGGGACTATGTATCTCGCCATCGTCTTCCTTCCCCTTCTCGGCGCCATCCTGGCCGGCCTGATCGCGCTCGCCGGCGCGCGCGCGCGCTGGCCGGGCGAGGGGCCGCCGCCCGGCATGGAGGACAGTGCCGCCGACCACGGTCCCCATCTCGGGCCGCCCGCCATGCACGAAGCGGGCGCCGCCCTCCAGGACGTCCATCACGAGCCGGAAGCCCACGAGCCGGCCGCCGCCGGCTCGCGCATCATGGAGCTCATCACCACCACGCTCTTGATGATCACCATGATCCTGTCGTGGATCGCCTTCGTGCAGGTCGGCTTCGACCATCACGACGCGCGCGTGCCGATCTTCACCTGGATCGCATCCGGCAATCTGGACATCGCCTGGTCGCTGCGCATCGACACGTTGACCGCGGTCATGCTGGTAGTGGTCACCACCATCTCGGCCTTCGTCCACCTCTATTCCATCGGTTACATGGCTGAGGATCCGTACCGGCCGCGCTTCTTCGGCTATCTGTCCATGTTCACCTTCGCCATGCTGATGCTGGTGACGGCGGACAATCTGGTGCAGCTCTTCTTCGGCTGGGAGGGCGTGGGGCTCGCAAGCTATCTGCTGATCGGCTTCTGGTACCACAAGCCGGAGGCCAACGCCGCCGCCATAAAGGCCTTCATCGTCAACCGGGTCGGCGACTTCGGCTTCGCGCTCGGCATCTTCGCGCTGTTCTATCTCACCGGTGCGGTCGATTACGACACCGTGTTCGCCGCCGCGCCCTCGCTGGTGTCGAAAACCGTCCCGCTGTTCGGCTGGCACGTCGAGGCGATTACCCTGATCTGCCTGCTGCTGTTCATGGGCGCCATGGGTAAGTCGGCGCAGTTTCTGCTGCACACCTGGCTGCCCGACGCCATGGAGGGCCCGACGCCGGTCTCCGCCCTCATTCACGCCGCCACCATGGTGACCGCTGGCGTGTTCATGGTAGCGCGGCTGTCGCCTCTGTTCGATCTTTCCCCCGATGCACAGGCCTTCGTCATCTTCATCGGCGGGACCACGGCGGTGTTTGCCGCCACCATCGGTCTGGTGCAGAACGACATCAAGCGGGTCATCGCCTATTCGACCTGCTCGCAGCTCGGCTACATGTTCGTCGCCATGGG
>JARRNI010000376.1:0-5070 GCA_037385125.1 Pseudolabrys sp. | reverse complement strand
TCGGCCTGCACCGCCAGCGTCAGGCAGGAGCGCGCGCTGCGCCCGTTCAGCGAGACCGTGCAGGCGCCGCACACCCCGTGCTCGCAGCCGAGATGCGTGCCGGTGAGATAGAGATGCTCTCGGATGAAGTCGGCGAGCGACAGCCGCACCGGCACTACCTTGTTATAGACGGTGCCGTTCACGGTCACCCGAATGCATTGTTCCTTAGCCACTTTTCGCTTTCCCGCTGCGCGCCAGCGCCGTTTCCAAGGCCCTCGTCGTCAGCACCCCCGCTAGATGCCGCCGGTAGTCGGCGGAGGCGTGCACATCATCGGTCGGCTCGACCGCGGCCACGACCTTGGCGGCTGCTTCGGTAAAAGCGTCTTTGGATTGGTTGGAATCCAAGGGGCGCCCGGTCAGCACATCTTCCGCCGTGCGCGCGCGAAATGGACCGTCGCCCATGCCGACAATGGTCAGCCGCGCCTTCTCGCACACGCCGTCATGCATAGTGAGCATGGCGGTCGCGCCGGCGAGCGCGAAATCTCCGAGACGCCGGGCATATTCCACGAAGGCCGTGCCGGTGCCGGCGGGCGGGTGCGGGTAGCGCAAGGCCACCACCATCTCGCCCGGATCGAGTGCGTTCGACATCATGCCGGTGAGGAATTCTTCCGCGGGCAGTTCGCGCCGCCCCGCCCGACCGGCGATCACCACGGTGCCGTCGAAAGTGGCCAGCACGCTCGGCTGCTCGGCGGCGGGATCGTTGTGCGAGACGCTGCCGCACACGGTGCCGCGATTCCGGACCGCCGGATGCGCGACGTAAGTCGTCGCCTCCGCCAGCAAGGGCCAGCCCTTGGCTACCTCGGCATTGCGCAAGAGGTCGGCGTGGCGGACCAGCGCGCCGATCGTCAAGCTGTCTGCTGTAGCCTCCAGGCTATCCAGCTCTTCGATGCGATTGATGTCGACCAGAACCGCAGGGCTGAGAATGCGGCAGTTGAGCATGGGCATCAGGCTTTGCCCGCCGGCTAAGACCCGGCCGTCGTGGCCGGCATCCGCCAAAACGTGCAGCGCTTCCTCGACGCTGCGCGGCGCGTAATAGTCAAACCCTGCCGGCTTCACGAGTTTCCCGACCCTTCATCTGCGCGCGCAAGACCCGCGCGATCTCTCGCGGGCCGCGTACGCCGCGCATATCATTCCGTCCGCTATAGCTTAGCACTTTACTATGTAAGTACTTTACTATAGTCATCGTCGCAACGACGGTGTCAAGGGTCGACGTTCGCCGTGCGATCGGCCAAAACCGGCTTTGACAACGGCCGGTGGATGGTGCCGCGCCGAAATTTCAGAAGGCGACAATCATGGAAATGCAGCTCAAGGACCGTGTTGCCCTTGTCACCGGAGCAACCCGCGATGTCGGGCGCGAAATCGCCCTGTCGCTCGCCGCTGAAGGGGCGGCGGTGGCGGTGCATTATCATGGCGCAGCCGATGCCGCCGAAGCCGTTGTTGCAGAAATCAAGAACGCGGGCGGCAAGGCCAAGTCTTACCAGGCCGACGTCTCCGACAATGCGGCGGTGCAAAAGATGGTCGGCGCCATCGTTGCGGATCTCGGCGGCCTCAACATCCTGGTGAGCAATGCCGGGCTCGCCGTCCGCAAGCCGTTCAAAGACACCACGCCCGAAGAGTGGCGCCGCCAGATCGACGTCAACCTGCTGGGCGCCATCCATCTTTGTCACGCGGCCGGCCCCCATCTGGTGCAAGGCGGCAACGGGCGGATCATCGCGATGGTCGGCGATTCCTCGCGCGTCGGCGAATCCGGCCTGTCGATCGTGGCCGCCGCGCGCGGCGGCGTGATCATGCTGATGAAGTCGCTGGCGCGAGAAATGGGCCGCGTCGGCGTCACCGCCAACACCGTCTCGCTCGGCATGGTCGAGACCGGACACGATCCGGAATGGCTGGCGGCCAACCGCGAGAAACTGATCAAGATGTATCCGGTGCGCCGGCTCGGCCACCCGGAAGACATCGCGCCGACGGTGACGCTCTTGGCGTCGCCCAAGAGCGGCTGGATCACCGGGCAAGTGATCAGCGTAAGCGGCGGCTATTGCATGGTATGAACCGGCACTGCCAGGAACATACGCGATGAAGATGCATTTCTTGTCTGGCGGCCGTCTGCGCATGCGCAAGAACATCTTCTTGCCGGACGCCGACCGCAGCGAGACGATCGAGCTTCCCGTATCCAGCGCGCTGCTGCGGCACGGCCAGGCCAATGTGCTGTTCGATACCGGCTGCCATCCGACGGTGGCGGAGAACGCGGAAGCGCGCTGGGGCGGCCTTGCCAAACTCATGACGCCGATCATGCGGCCCGGCGAACACGTGCTGACCGGTCTTGCCGCACTCGGCATCGCCCCCGAGGATATCGATGTTGTCATCAACTCGCATCTTCATCCCGACCACTGCGGCTGCAACGAATTTTTCCGCAAGGCGACCTTTCTCGTCAGCGGCGAGGAAATGGCGGCCGCGCGGGCGCCGGGCAGCGAGGCCATGGGCTACATCGCCGCCGACTGGGACCTACCGATGCCGGTCGATGAAGTCGCCGGCCAGCGTGACGTGTTCGGCGACGGCCGCATCGTGCTGCTGCCGTTGCCCGGGCACACGCCGGGCTCGATGGGCGCCCTCACCCAACTCGAGCGCAGCGGCACCTTCCTGCTCGCCGGCGACACCGTCAGCCTGCGTGAGACGCTCGACACCGGCATCGTCCCACGGAACACCTGGAACGGCGACGTGTTGCTGAAATCGCTGGCCGAAATCCGCCGCATCGAGACCTCGGGCGCCACCATCGTGTGCAGCCACGACGCCGCGCAATGGGCAACGCTGCGCAAGGGAGCGGATGCTTATGACTGAGCCGCGGCTGGTTCTGCGCGCGCGAACTGACAGGTAGCGGATAGAATGTCGCTTCGCATCGCCCTCCTTGGCCTGCTCGCGGTCGAGCCGGCGTCGGGCTACGACCTGAAGCGTGCCATTGACCGCTCGACGTACTTTATCTGGAACGCGACCGGGCCTCAGATCTACAACACGCTGCACAAGCTGCGTGAGGAAGGCTACGTCACCAGCAGGTCGCAGGCCCAGACCGGCAAGCCGGACAAGCAGATCCACACGATCACGCCCAAGGGTAAGGCCGCTCTGCAAGACTATGTGAGCGAGCCGGTGCGCGCTTCGGTGACGCGCGACGAGGTTCTGCTGCGGATTTTCTTCGGCAATTTCGCCAACAAGAAAACCATCGGGCGCGAGCTCGAGTCCTACCTGGACCGCATTCGCCACGAGCGGTCTTATCTGGAAGCAACCAAGGCGCGCATCGACGCTCATCCCGGGCGCAAGCACGAGGCGCGGCGATTTCAACTGCTTTCCCTGCGGCTGAAAGTTGCCCAGTATCGCGCGATGGAGCAGGAATTGGCCGGCTTCCTGGCCGACGAAATCGCCGAAAAACCGCAGGTCCGAGAAAGCGCCTGCCAGCCGCAGCGCGGCACGGCCTCGGCGAAAAGACGCGCAAAGCGCCACAGCGTCAGTCAAGGTTAGCGCATGATCCCGAAAAGCGGGAACCGGTTTTCGGATAAGATCATGCGCAATGCAAAAACGTCAGGGACGCACAGTGATTTGGTCTATAGCGATCGGGCTCTAGCCCCGGTGGCCGATCTGCCATAATCGTAGCGCCATCGGGCGCGTTGCGGCAGCGGGCAAAGACATGCCCGCGCGCAGTTCCCCGACATTGGAAGGAATTGCCGATGACCGCCGCCATGACTTTCACGGATGCACGCCTGGCCACGCTGGACGGCTTTCGCGTCGAGCTCGACGAGGCGCGTGAGCGCGCCGACATCGTCCTCGACCGGCCGCCGTTCAACATCATCTCGATGCCGCAGCGCGACCAGTTGCGGCTCGTCTTCGAGGCGCTCGACGAGGAGCCCCGCGTCCGCATCATCGTGCTGCGCGCGGCCGGCGAGCATTTCTCCAGCGGCGGCAACATCAAGGGCTTTCTGGAAGCCTCGCCCGAGCACGTCTCGAAGCTCGCCTGGAATATCGCCGCCCCGGCGCGCTGCGCCAAGCCGGTGATCGCGGCCAATCGCGGCTATTGCTTCGGGGTCGGCTTCGAGATTTCGCTTGCCTGCGATTTCCGCCTGATCTCGGAGACCGGCCAATACGCCCTGCCCGAGCAACGGCTCGGTCAGATTCCCGGCTCCGGCGGCTCGGCGCGGCTGCAGAAAATCGTCGGCATCACGCGCACCAAGGACATCGTGATGCGCTCGCGGCGCATTCCCGCGAAGCAAGCCTATGACTGGGGCATCGCCACCGATTGCGTGCCCAACGACAAGCTGGAAGAAGCGACCGACGCCCTGGTCGATGAGCTGCGCGGTTTCTCGCCGCTCGCGCAGCGCACGGCCAAGAAGCTGCTCAACGATACCGAAGACGCAACCCTCTCGGTCGCCATCGAGCTGGAAGGCCACTGCTATAGCCGGCTGCGGCAATCCGACGATTTCCGCGAAGGCGTCGAGGCCTTCCATGCCAAGCGGAGGGCGCAGTTCAAAGGGACCTGACGCTGGCCCGCGCAAAACGGACCCGCCTCAACTCACCACCGGCAAGACCTCGATGTCGTAGGCATGGCTCATGCTGCGCGACAGGACCGGATCCTCCAGCACCATTTCGAAGCGCGTCGCCGGCCTGATGCCGCCGATGGCGCCCAGCGTTCCGCAGAACATGACGGTGCCGGGCGCCAGCGCCGCGCCCGGCCGGATTTTCTCGATCAGCTCGGAGGGGTGACGCATCGCCGACAAAGGACCGTCCTGATAAGCGACACGCTTGCCGTCGATGGTGGCGAATGCACGCACGATGAGCTGTTCCCAGTGCCCGGCAACTTCATCGAACGGCCAGAGCGCATGTCCCAGCGGCTTGCCGCAAAGCTGCTTGGACAGCGCGATCCCCATGGTCTCCGCCTTGCGGTCGGTATGGTCAGAGCCGAGGCCGAGCCACAGGCCGTCGTTCAAGGCGACAATGACCGGCTCCACCTCGCCGGACGTATCGGGCCCGAGCACTTGCAGGCGCGACGCCTGC